>NZ_JBKYMO010000003.1:0-56339 GCF_047302915.1 Massilia sp. CT11-108
GCGCTGGTGTCGATCGTGACGCCCTGCGCCGGCGAGGCGGCGCTGGTGTTACCGGCCAGATCCGTGGCCTTGGCCGTCACCGTGTGCGTGCCCTCGTCCATCGTCGTGGCCGTGATGCTCCAGGCGCCGTTGCCGTCGGCAACGGTCGAGCCCAGCACCGTGGTGCCGTCGGTATCGAACAGGTCGACGGCGGCGCCCGCCGAGGCGGTGCCCGTGAACGTCGGGGTCGTGTCGCTGGTCGTGGTGGCGCCCGGCGTCGGCGTCGACGGCGCGTCCGGTGCCGTCGTGTCGATCGTGACCTGCGTGCCGAGCGATGCGGCGCTCGCGTTGCCGGCGGCATCGCTCGCCCTGGCGGTGATCGTGTGTGCGCCCTCGCTCAGCGTCGACGTCGTGATCGACCAGATGCCGTTGGTGGCGACCGTGCTGCCCAGCACCGTGGTGCCGTCGGTATCGTACAACGTGATGGTGACACCGGCTTCGGTGAAGCCCTCGAAGGTCGGCGTCACGACCCTGGTCACGCCGTCGACCGGAACGGCGCCGCTGTCGCTGAGCGGCGAGAGGTGCGCCAGCGGCACCGCCGGCGCCAGCGTGTCGAAGTGAAGCGACGGGGTCGTCCCCGCGCCGCCCGTGTTGCCCGCCGTGTCGGCATAGCTGCCGGCGCCGATCGTGATGCTGGCGGTGCCGCCGTCCGTGTTGGCGTCCGGCGTGAAGGTCGCCGTGCGCGTCGTGCCGCTGCCGGACGGCGCGGACAGCTGGCCGCCGCTGACGGTAACGTCGTCTGCCGTGAACGTCGATCCCGGATCCTCGCTGAACGTAAACGTGATCGTGGCGGTCTCCCCGGCCGCCAGCGTCGCCTTGTCGCTGGTGATCGTCAGCGTCGGGGCCAGGGTGTCGTACGCGATCTGCAGGGCCGTGCCGGTGCCGCCGAAATTGCCGGCGGCGTCGATGTAGGACGAGCCCGTCACGGCGACGCTGGCCGTGCCGTTGTTCGTGTTCGCGGTCGGCGTAAATGTCGCGGTGCGCGTCGTGCCCGTGCCGGAGAGCGCACCCAGCGTGCCGCCGCTGACGACGACGTCGGCCGCCGTGAACGTTGCGCCCGGGTCCTCGCTGAACGTGAAGGTGACCGTGGCGGTGTCGCCGCCCTTCAGGGTCGCGGACGTGTCGCTCGTGACCGTCACCGTGGGCGCGACCGTGTCGATCTGTATCCCATTGCCGGCCGACGTCGCGCTGACGTTGCCGGCGGCGTCCGTGGACGAGACGGCGATCGCGTGGGTACCGTTCGCCAGCGGGGTCGCCGGTGTCCACGAATACGTGCCGCCGCTGGCCGTGATGCTGTCGATGATGTCGCCGCCGTCCCACACCGTGATCGTCGAGCCGGATTCCGCCGTGCCGGTGAAGGTCGGCGTCGTGTCGTTGGTGATCTGGTCGCTGTTCGATGTGCCGGTGTCCGAAGCCAGCGCCAACTGCGGTGTCGACGGCGTGTTCGGCGCGGTCGTGTCGATCACGATCGCGGCATTCACGCCCAGCGAGCCGATGCCGCCGGGCGTGGGCAGGGTCAGGGTCGCATCGGTACCGCTGCCGGCCCCCTTGATGGTGCCGCCGTTCAGCGCGAGGGCGGCGGTGCTCGTGTAATCGAGATCGGTGCTCGTGTCGCCGGCCTGGATCGTGTAGTCGAACAGCAGCGTATCGGTGCCGCTGCCGCCGGCATACACGGCCTTCCGGTCCGTCGTGCCGGTTTCCAGCGTAAGCGTCGGCGCGCCGCCCGCCAGGTCGACGGTCATCGCCTGGTCGAACGTCACGGCGACGTGGACTGTCTGGCCGGCCCGGTAGGCGCCGTCGGCGGTACTCGCGTCGACCATCGTCACTGCAGGCGCGACGACGGGAGCGTGCACGGCGCTGAAGGCGAGGTTGTCCAGCGCGACGAATTTCAGGAAGCCGTCGTTGTCCGTGGTCGTGATCGTGAGCTTCTTGACGTCCTGGAAGGCGGTCAGGTCCGCCGTCGTCCAGCCGGTGGCCGACGGCACGTACACCGACTGCGTGCCGAGCAGGTGGCCGTCGGCGGCGTAGGCCGTGAACGTGAGGGTCTGCGCTGCCGAGTACTGGGGCAGCGTCGAGGGGCTCTGGAAGTTCGTGAGCTGGACGGAGCTCGGCGTGAAAACCTGTCCCGTATCGAACGACAACGTGACTTTTCGTTCCTGGTCCCAGCTCGACTGCCCGGCGATGTTCGCATAGCCCGGCGCGATACCGTAGGCCGCCACCGCCGTGCTGGCCGCATCGACCCGCAGCAGGTAATTGATGTTGCCATCGACCTTGTAGACCACGTCGCCATTGGCGCCGTCGTACACGGTATTCGGCCTGCTGATGAAATTCGCGCCCGTGGAAAAGCTCACGGTCTTGTTCGACAGCGCCAGCACCTGCTGGTACGCGGCCGCCAGTTCAGGCGTGACGAGGCTGGGCGTCTCCACCTGCCCCGCGCGCACTTCCAGATCCCAGTCGCCGCCCAGCGCGGCGCTGCCCGTCGGGTTGGACGAGGCGGCGACGTCGGCCCCCGTCGCGAGCGCAAGACGGTCGATGAACCCGGCGTCCGCGCCCGTATCGCAGCCGTACAGCAGGATGTCGCCGCCCGCGCGCAGGCTGTTGCCGATGGCGTGCAGGTCGGCGTCGTGCGCGTTCAGCGTGGCCGCATCCAGCGTCAGCGTCCCCATGTTCAGCGTGCCGGCCGCGCCATGCGACACGATGTGCACGGCGTCGATGCCGCTGCGCCCCGCCAGCGCCTGCGCGATCTGGTGCAGGCCGTCCTGGCCGGAATCCAGGATCACGACGTCCTTGCCGCGCCCGATGCCGCCCAGCAAGGTGCCGAGATCGGCCACGTTGTCTTCGATGAAGACGATTTCCGTGCGCGGACGGGCGATGGTCAGGTCGCCGAGGTCGGCGTCGTGGGCATTGGAGGTCATGACGTTGTTCCTGGTTGGGCGTTCTGGACGGCGATGACGTTGGCGGCGCTGCCCGCCTTGTCGTTCCAGAAGGACATCTGGTTGAATTTGTCGAACAGGTCGGGCGGGATGACGGTCGGGCGTGGCGTGAATTTCACCTGCGCCTTCACCTTGTGCAGCCCGGGCGCGCCCAGCTGGGCGTCGAATTCCTCGGCGTCGTACTCGACGTTGTCGAAGTCGTGCTCGAAATACGGCTCGCCGAGGAAGTCGTAGACGAGGCGCATGACCTTGGCCGGCGCGCGCGTCAGCAATTCATAGTCGACCACCAGCAGCGACGCCGCGTGCTCGCCGTAAAACGCGTCGCGCAGGGCGGACCACGCATGGCCGACCGTCTGGTCGTGCTGGGCGAGGCCTTCGAGGCGGCTGTACACGGTGCCGCGCGCGCCGCCCGCGCCGAACAGGCGCGTGTGCTCGTACGGATCGGCGCGGTACATACGCTCGAAACTGTCCATGATCCACGCGACGTTGCGCACGCACGCGATCACCTTCGCCTGCGGGAACAGGTCGCGCACGAGCGGCATGCGCGCGCACCAGCTGCGGTTCGTGTCGAACACGACGGGCCGGCCGACGTCGCCGTAGTAAGCGTCGAACAGGCCGCGCAGCAGCGCCTTGCGTTTGTCGCGGCCGACGACCGGCGCGAACTCGCTGCCGGCGCTGACCTGGCCCAGGACGGCCGTGCACAACGAACCGACGGGACTCGTCATGCCCGCGTGGAAACGGGGATTTTGCAGGAGGATGCCCGACAACAGCGTCGAGCCCGACCGCGGAAGGCCGGAAATGAAGTGGAACGTCTGGTACGTCATGGCACCACCCAGGCATCGGCCAACTGTTGACACCCAGAAATGATGAACGAAATTTATAACCGAAGCAATAAATTGTTAAGCGCCTTGAACCGAATTCGCAACAATGGCGCGGCGTTCCAGCTCGGCCAGGATGCGTCCGACTTCCTGCGCGACCGATGACGCGGCGCTGTCGACGAGCACCTCGGGCGCATCCGGTGCCTCGTAGGGCGAGGAAATGCCGGTGAATTCCGGCAGCAGGCCCGCGCGCGCCTTGCGGTACAGGCCTTTCGGGTCGCGCGCCTCGCACACGGCGAGCGGGCAGCGGCAATGGACTTCGATGAAATACGGGGCGGGAATCAGGGCCCGGGCGCGGGCGCGGTCGGCGCGCAGCGGGGAGATGGCGGAAACGATCACGATCTGGCCCGCCTCGTAGAACAGGCGCGCCGTCTCGCCGATGCGGCGGATGTTTTCGGAGCGTTCGGGGAGAGAGAAGCCGAGGTCGGCGCACAGGCCGTGCCGGACCTTGTCGCCGTCCAGCACGAACACGGTGCATCCCCGGTCGAACAGGGCGCGCTCGAGGGCCAGCGCCAGCGTCGTCTTGCCGGCGCCGGACAGCCCGGTGATCCACACCACCGCGCCGTCGTGGCCGGCGCGGTGCCGCCGCTCCGCGGCACCGACGGGCTGGGTCATGAAAGACTTATTCGACGATCGTCTGCGCCTGGCCTTCGCCACGCGCGCGGATCTCGCCGATACGGTACACGGTCTCGCCGGCCGCCTTCAGCTGGGCTTCGGCCGCGTCCGCGTTCTCTTTCGAGACGATCACGGTCATGCCGATGCCGCAGTTGAACACGCGGTGCATCTCGGCGTCGGCCACGCCGCCGTGCTGCTGCAGCCATTGGAACAACGGCGGCAGGGTCCACGACTTGCTGTCGAGCACGGCCGTCAGATTATCCTGCAGCACGCGCGGGATGTTTTCGACGAGACCGCCGCCCGTGATGTGCACGAGGCCCTTCACTTCCATCGCCTGCATCAGCGCCAGCAGCGGCTTCACGTAGATGCGGGTCGGCTGCATCAGCGCGTCGGACAGCTTGCGGCCGTGGAAGTCGGCTTCCAGGTCCGGCTTCGACACCTCGATGATCTTGCGCACCAGCGAATAGCCGTTCGAGTGGATGCCCGACGAAGCCAGGCCCAGCACGACGTCGCCCGGGGCGATTTTCGTGCCGTCGATGATCTGCGATTTTTCCACGGCGCCGACGGCGAAGCCGGCCAGGTCGTATTCGCCGTCCGGGTACATGCTCGGCATTTCGGCCGTTTCGCCGCCGATCAGGGCGCAGCCGGCCTGTTCGCAGCCGGTGGCGATACCTTTGACGACGGCGGTCGCGGTCGGCACGTCCAGCTTGCCGCAAGCAAAGTAATCCAGGAAGAACAGCGGCTCGGCGCCCTGCACGAGGATGTCGTTGACGCTCATGGCGACGAGGTCGATGCCGACCGTGTCGTGGCGGTTCAGTTCGAACGCCAGTTTCAGCTTGGTGCCGACGCCGTCGGTGCCGGACACGAGGACCGGTTCTTTATACTTCTTGCTGATTTCGAACAGCGCACCGAAACCGCCGATGCCGCCGAGCACGCCTTCGCGCATGGTGCGCTTGGCAAAAGGTTTGATCGCTTCGACCAGGGCGTCGCCGGCATCGATATCGACACCAGCGTCGCGGTAGGAGAGAGAAACATTAGATGGTTGGCTCATGGTATTTGGCAGCGGAGGCGGTAAAATAGTAGGCGGTTGACAACTGGGCATTTAACAGCGTGCACCGGCAGTAGCCAGTCGATCAATCCATTATTTTATCAAAACGGCCTGCCGCGGCACCGTTTTAACGGTCAAGAACAACAATTAGATGCCTTTTTCCCTCAGCCCGGAGCAAAAACAGTCAGCGTTCTGGTTGGCACTCTGGCTCGCTTGCGGTCTGCTGCTGTACGCCCTCGGCCCCATCCTCACCCCATTCATCGCCGCCGCCATCCTCGCCTACGCCCTGAACGGCGCCGTCGACCGGCTCGAACGCACGCGTCTCGGCAAGTTCCATTTGCCGCGCTCGCTCGCCGTCGTCGTCGTGATCCTCGCGTTCCTGGCGTCCGTCACCGCCCTCGTGCTGATCGTCGTGCCGGTGCTGCGCACGGAATTGCCGCTGCTGCAGGCCCAGATCCCGGACGCGCTGGCCCGCATCGACACCATCCTGTCGCCCCGCCTGGCGCAGCTGGGCATTCACATCAAGCTGGACGGCAGCAGCCTGCGCACCATCCTCACGCAGCAGATCATGACGTCCAGCGACGAGATCTGGACGACCGTGCTCGCGTCCGCGCGCGTGGGCGGCAGCGCCCTGCTCGGCTGGGTCGCCACGGCGATCCTGATCCCCGTCGTGCTGTTCTACCTGCTGCTGGACTGGCACCGCCTGCTGCTGCAACTTGAAAACGCCGTCCCGCGCCGCTGGGTGCGCCAGACGGTGGGCATGGCCCAGGAAGTCAACGCGCTGCTGGCCCAGTACCTGCGCGGGCAACTGCTCGTGATGCTCGTGCTGGCGCTGTATTACTCGGCCGCGCTGGCGCTGGCCGGCTTCGAGGTGGCGCTGCCGGTCGGCATATTGACGGGCCTGCTCGTCTTCATCCCCTACCTGGGCTACGGCCTGGGGCTCGTGCTGGCGCTGACGGCCGCCATCCTGCAGTTTTCCGACTGGAGCGGCGTGATCGCCGTCGCGGTGATCTATGGCGCGGGCCAGGTCATCGAAGGTTTTTTCCTCACGCCGCGCCTCGTGGGCGAGCGCATCGGGCTGAATCCGCTGGCCGTGATCTTCGCCCTGCTCGCCTTCGGCCAGCTGTTCGGCTTCGTGGGCGTGCTGCTGGCGTTGCCGGCGTCGGCCGTGCTGATGGTGGCTTTCCGTCACTTGAAACGCCACTATCTGCGCAGCAGCTTTTATAATGCCTAGTTCCTACGCACACGACATGAAGAGAACCGAGCCATGAAACAGCTGGTGCTCGACTTGGGCGCCGAGCCGGCGCAAAGCCTCGACACCTTCCAGATAGGGGAAAATGCCGAAATGGCGCACTTGATGCACCAGTTCGCCCAGCGCGCATCGCGCGAGCATTTCTGCTACCTGTGGGGAGAAACGGGCGCCGGCAAGACGCATTTGCTGCAAGGCCTCGCCGCCACCGATGGCGCGCGCTACATCGCGGCGACGAGCGGTGCGGACGACTTCGTATTGACACAAGACGTGAGCCTGTACCTCGTCGACGACGTCGACCAGCTGTCGCCCGAACGCCAGATCGACGCCTTCGCCCTGTTCAACCAGGTGCGCGAGCATGGCGCCTACATGGTCTGCACGGGGCCGGTGCCGCCGGCCGTGCTCCCGGTGCGCGAAGACCTGCGGACCCGCATGGGCTGGGGTCTCGTGTACCAGATCCACGGCCTGTCCGACGACCAGAAGATCGCCGCCCTCACGCAGGCCGCCGAGGCCCGCGGTTTGACGCTGTCCGCCAGCGTGTTACCCTATCTGCTGTCCCATTTCAAGCGCGACATGCGCTCCCTGTCGACCATGCTGGATGCGCTCGACCAGTATTCGCTCGAGACCCAGCGTCCGGTCACGGTACCGCTGCTGCGCGATCTCTTGCTTCAGGGCAATCCCGGCAGTCCACACTCCGAACCAAAAGAATGAACGACCTCGCGCTGTTTGACCTCGACCACACCCTCCTGCCGATCGACTCCGACTACGAATGGGGCCAGTTCCTCGTGCGTGAGAACGTCGTCGACGCCGCCGAACACCAGCGCCGCAACGACGCCTTCTTCGCGCAGTACAACGCCGGCACGCTCGACCCGGTCGAATACCTCGAATTCGCCCTCGGTACGCTGGCCAGCTTCGATCCGGCCCATCTGAAAGACCTGCAGGCGCAGTACATGCGGGAGGTGATCCGCCCGGCGCTCCGTCCGAAGGCGCTCGATCTCGTACGCAAGCACCAGGACGCGGGCGACCTCGTGGCGATCATCACGGCGACCAATGCGTTCGTCACCGCGCCGATCGCGCGCGAATTCGGCGTCGAGCACCTGATCGCCGCGCGCCCCGAGCTGGACGAGCGCGGCCACCCGACCGGCAAGCTGGCCGGCACGCCCACGCAGGGACTAGGCAAGGTGACGCACATGCACGCGTGGCTGGACGGCCTGGGCCGCCCGTTCGACAGTTTCAAGCGCAGCTGGTTCTACAGCGATTCGCACAATGACATCCCGCTGCTGTCGGTCGTCTCGCACCCGGTGGCGACCAACCCGAGCGAGAAACTGAACCAACACGCCAACGCCCTCGGCTGGACTTCACTGCACCTTTTCAATGATTAAAAAATTCATCCGCAAAATCCTGGGCGTCAAAGACGAGCGCGACCCGACCGAACCCGTCATCCTCGGGCCGGAGCAGCACGGCATCGATCCGAAGCTCGTGTCGAACAACGCGGTGCGCGTCACGCAGACCTTGCAGGAAGCCGGCTTCAAGGCGTTCGTCGTCGGCGGCGCCGTACGCGACCTGCTGCTGGGCGTGAAGCCGAAGGACTTCGACATCGCCACCGACGCGACGCCCGAGGAAGTGAAAAAGCTGTTCCGGCGCGCCTTCATCATCGGACGCCGCTTCCAGATCGTGCACGTGATGTTCGGCCAGGACCTGCTGGAGGTGACCACGTTCCGCGGCAAGGGCAGCGACAACGCGCCGAAGGACGAACATGGCCGCGTCCTGCGCGACAATAACTTCGGTCCGCAGCACGAAGATGCCGAGCGCCGCGACTTCACCATCAACGCCATGTACTACGACCCGGCCACGCAGTCGGTGCTCGACTACCACGGCGGCATCGAGGACATCCGCGCCAAGGTCCTGCGCATCATCGGCCAGCCGGAAGCGCGCTACCGCGAAGATCCGGTCCGCATGCTGCGCGTCGTGCGCTTCGCGGCCAAGCTGCAGTTCACGATCGAGCCGGCGACCCGCGCCCCGATCCCCGTGATGGCCCCCTTGATCAACAACGTGCCGGCCGCGCGCGTGTTCGACGAAATGCTGAAGCTCCTGATGAGCGGCCACGCGCTGGCCTGCCTGAAGGAGTTGCGCTCGTCCGGCCTGCACCACGGCCTGCTGCCGCTGCTGGACGTCGTGCTGGAACAGCCGATCGGCATGAAGTTCGTGACCCTGGCCCTCGAATCCACGGACACGCGCGTAAAAGCCGGCAAGGGCGTGTCGCCGGGCTTCCTGTTCGCGTCGCTGCTGTGGCACCAGGTGCTGGAAAAGTGGAATGCGTACCGCGCCGCCGGCGAATCGCCGATCCCCGCGCTGCACCTCGCGGCGGACGACGTCCTCGACAACCAGACCGACAACCTCGCCCTGCAGCGCCGCATCGCGACCGACATGCGCGACATCTGGGCCATGCAGCCGCGCTTCGAGCGCCGCACCGGCAAGACCCCGTATAAGCTGCTGGAGCACCCGCGCTTCCGCGCCGGCTTCGACTTCCTGCTGCTGCGCTGCGAATCGGGCGAGCTCGATGCGGAGATCGGCAACTGGTGGGCGACGTTCTACGCCGGCGACATCGCCGAGCGCGAACGCCTGGTCAATTCCGCGCGCGACGTCCAGCCGTCCAGCCAGAAGAAACGCCCGCGCCGCCGCGGCCCGCGCCGCGCGGAAGGCGAAGGTGCGGCGCCTGCAGACGCATCGGCGGAGGCACAGCGGGCGGCAGGCGGCGAATGATCGCCTGGGTCGGCATCGGCGCCAACCTGGGCGACGCGCGCGCGAACGTGCTCGATGCGATCGAGCGCCTGTCGCGCCTGCCTGGGGCAAGGCTGCTGCAGACGTCGCCGCTGTACCGCACGGCGCCGATCGATTCCTCGGGCGACGACTACATCAACGCCGTGGCAATGCTCGACACCGGGCTCGGCGCACACGCCCTGCTGCAGGCCCTGTTCGCCATCGAGCAGGCGCACGGCCGCGAGCGGCCCTACCGCAACGCGCCGCGCACGCTGGACCTCGACCTGCTCCTCTACGGCGACCAGGTCATCGACGATGCGCCCACGCTGATCGTCCCTCACCCCCGCATGCACGAGCGCGCGTTCGTGCTCGCGCCGCTGGCCGAAGTCGCGCCCGATCTCGTCATCCCCGGCCGCGGTGCCGTGAGCGCGTTGCGCGCGCAGGTCGCGGACCAGGCGATCGAACGGCTCGGCTGAATCACAACTGCGTTTCCAGTCCCACGCGCAGGATGGCGCTGAACGGATAGACGGACGTCTTGCGCAGGCTGCCGGACGCGTCGCCGTAGCGCGTCTCCTCGGTGGCAGGTTCGGCCAACAGGTTCACGGCGGTCACGCGCAGTTGCGTCTTCGGCGTCAGCTTCCATAACGCATACAGGTCCAGTTCGCGCTTGGCGGTCGAATAGGTGCCCGTCGTGCGCGAGATGCGCTGCGGTCCACCGCCGCGGAACGTGAAATTCGCGCCGCAGCTGACGGTCGCGCCGAACTGGTAGTCGAAGCCGGCGTTGGCCGTGAGCGGCGTCTGGCCGGCCAGGCGGTTGTCCGGGCCGGGCACGTTGCTCACGCTGGACCAGTTGCGCGTCACGTTCATGTGCAGGTCGACATTGGCGGCGCGGGAGAGCAGCGTGCGCAGCGGCAGCCTGGCGTCGAACTCGATGCCGCGCGTGCGTGCGCTGCCGTCGTTCACGGGCGTCGTCTCCCAGCGGCCCGCCACGAGGCGGGTGTCGTCGTGGATGGTGTCGCTGATCCGGCGCGCGTACACGGACAGGCTCACCTGCTCGCCATGGCCGCCGAAGTGTTCCAGGGCCGCGTCGACGCCGAAGGCCTGCTCCGGTTTCAATGCCGGATTGCCGGCGGTGTCAGGGGTGACCTCCGTGTTGTTCAGCGAGCGGGTCACGCGCGGAATCAAACGCTCCAGGTCGACGCCACGGTAGGTGCGCGACAAGGCAACGCGTAGCTGGTCCTGCTTGCCGTCCAGCTTCCACAGGCCCTGCAGGATCGGGCTCAGCATGCTGGCCGTGTTGTGGATGGCACTGAAATCGCTGCCTGCGCTGCGGGTGCGCAGCGTCTCCCAGCGCAGGCCCAGGTACGTCGACAGCCGCGGCGTGATGGCGTATTCATCCTGCGCATACAAGGCGAGGCGATGCAGCGTGGCGTCGTACTGCCGGTCGTCCCGCACCGGCGTGCCGGCCAGGCCTTGCAGTTCGCGGGACGCGCGCGCGGCCTCGGTGGACTGGCGCGCCGCATCCCAGCCGGCGCTGAACTGATGGCCGCTCGCGTAGGACTTGCTGTACTTGCCGGTCAACGTAGCCCCACGCCCGTCCGTATCGTTGTGCACGTCGCGGTCCAGCGTTCGCTCCCCGGCCGTGCCGTAGCCGGCTTCGTGCTGGCGGTTGCGTACACGGCTGGCGTTCAGGCCCGCTTTCGCTTCCAGCTTCTCGTCCGGGCCGAGCTTGTGCATCCAATTGAGGTCGGACCGCAGCTGGCTGCGCCGATCGTCCGGCCAGGTGCGGTCGTTCGGGTAGTCGGGCAGGTCGCCCAGGGTGGCGCTCCAGTGGCCTTCGGTCCGGCTGTCCGAGCGCTGCACGCGGACGAAGGACTGCGAGCTGAGCGTGTCGCCGTTGTCCAGCGTCCAGTTCACGCGCGGCGTCAGCGACAGCGCGCGAAACCCGCCGTCGTTCTTGCGCGCCACCTTGCGCAGCAACACCGGCCGGCCGGCGCCGTCCCAGCCTTGCTCGACCTGGTCGTAATCCTGTTCGAAGCTGCCCTTGCGCACGTCCGCCACGACGGAATAGGACATCGCCTTGCCCTTGTCCGCGATCTGCAGCGACGCGCTCGGCGAAAAGAACACGTTGGAATGTTCGGCCTGCAGCTTCAGGTCGCGCTGCCCCTGCCGCACCTTGCGCTTGAGGATGATGTCGATGGTGCCGGCGATCGATTGCGCACTCATGTCGGCGGTCGCCACGCGCAGGATGTCGATTCTCTCCACCAGCTCCGGCGCCAGCGAATCGAGCGAGAAACCGTTCGGCGCCGGTTCACCGTTGAGCAGGATCTGCGTATAGCCGCTGCCCAGGCCGCGCATGCGGATCTCGCCGCCCCGTCCGGGACCACCACCACTGATCGAGATGCCCGGCTGGCGCCTGAGCACGTCGGCCACGGTGCTGTCGCCGTATTTCCTGAGTTCTTCCTGGGTCACCACGATCCTGGTCGAGGTGTCGTCACGCCGCGCATCGTATTGCGCGGCCGAGCCGCGTACCTCGACCCGGGCCTGCGGGACCGGCTCGGCGCCGGCGGCATCGAGGGACAGCAGCGCTACCGCCAGGTGGGCAGCAGCCAATGACGTGGAACGGGTGTTGGGCATGATGGATAACGGTTCGTTATTGAACAGATCCTATCACGGAAAATTCACCCGACGGCAATCATTTTGCTATTAGCTAGCAATTCAACTTCCAATTAAAAGTAATATTTTTGGAAAAACGTGGCATCCAACCGTTCAGAAGCGCAGCGCCAGGTAGACGCCGGAGACGGCCAGCGTCATCAACGTGACCGGCACGCCCACGCGCGCGTGGCGCCGCCAGTCGATGACGATGCCGCGCCGCGCCGCCGCGTCCACGACGATGATGTTCGCGATGCTGCCGACGATCAGCAGGTTGCCGGCCAGGGTGCTGACCAGCGCCAGCATGACGCCGCCCAGCGGATGGTGCACGACTGGCATCAGGAGCATCACGGCGGGCACGTTCGAGACCAGGTTCGAGAGCACGAACGTGGCGGCGAACAGGAAGCCCGGCTGGTCGAGCCGCACGCCGAGCGACGCGAGCCAGGCAATCGCATGCGTCGTGAAGCCCGTGCCCTGGAACGCGGCGTTCACGACGAAGAGGCTCATGAACAGCACGAGCAATTCCCAATCGACGAGGCCCAGCATGTTCTGCGAACGCAGCTGGCGGCTCATCAACAGGATGCCCGCGCCGATCAGCGCCATGTGCTCACGGGGCCATGGCGCGACGAGGAACGCCACCAGCAGCGCGCCCGCGATCAGCAGGCCCTTCGTCGTCTGCCACGCATCGAAAGGCACCGTTGCGGCTTGGGATTCGGCGGCGGCTGCGCGCTCTTTCCAGCGCCCTTTCGTCTGCCAGGCGATCAGCACCCAGCAGGCGGCGAGGCCCAGCGCGACGGGCAGGATCGCGTCGAGGAAGTAACCGTCGAACGACAGCCGCATTGTCTGGCCGATCAGCATGTTCTGCGGATTGCCGATCAGGGTCGCGGCCGAGCCGATGTTGGAGGCGCACGCGAGCGCCAGCAGATACGGGACCGGCGCGAGCTGGCGCTGGCGGCACGCGTCGACGAGCAGCGGCGCCATCGCGAGGCAGACGATGTCGTTGCTGAAGACGGCCGACAGCGCGGCGGACACGCCTATCAGCACGCCCAGCAGGCTGGCGGGACTCAGCGCCAGCCCCGCCAGTTTTTGCGTGACCCAGTCGTAGAATCCCCCCAGCCGCATCTGCGCGGAGACGACCATGAACGCGAACAGGAGCGCCATCGTCGGCAAATGGATCGATGCCACCGCCTGCTCCAGCGTCAGCGCATTGATGCTGATGAGCGCAATCGCCCCGAGCAGCGCGACGCCGGTCCGGTCGAGGCGCAGGAACGGCAGGCCGCCGAGGATCATGCCAAGATAGACGATGAGGAAGATGATGAGGATTGTTGTGGCCATGGGGTTGCACGAATGCCGGCGGCGTTTTCGGGTAAGATCGCGCATCTTAACAAACGATACCGGGCACGCCTGTGACCGCATGCCTGCCCGGACGCGTGGCACGCCGGGGCGATCCTCCGGCACGGCCTATTTTGATTTGCAAAGGAATACTATGAGCGCTTACCTGGGCGGAACCTCGACGAACGAAGCACCGGTACGCAAGGCCGTGACCTTGCCCTCGCTGCTGGCGATGCGCGCGTCCGGCGAGAAGATCGCCATGCTCACCTGCTACGACGCCAGCTTCGCGTCGCTGATGGACCGCTGCGGCGTGGACATCCTGCTGATCGGCGATTCGCTGGGCATGGTGTGCGCCGGCTACGACTCGACCTTGCCCGTGACGGTGGCCGACGTGGCCTACCACACGGCGTCCGTCGTACGCGGCCGCAAGAACGCGTTCGTGCTGGCCGACCTGCCGTTCGGCAGCTACGGCACCCTGCAGCAGGCCTACGACAGCTGCGCCGCCCTGATGCGCGCGGGCGCCCAGATGATCAAGATCGAAGGCGGAGAGTGGCTCGCCGAAACGGTCCGCTTCCTGACCGAGCGCGGCATTCCCGTCTGCGCCCACATCGGCCTGACGCCGCAATTCGTCCACCAGCTGGGCGGCTACCGGGTGCAGGGCAAGACGGACGAAGGCGCGGAGCAGCTCAAGCGCGACGCGCTGGCGCTGCAGGAAGCCGGCGCCGCGATGGTGCTGCTGGAAGCCGTGCCCGCGGCGCTGGGCAAGGAAGTGACGGGCATCCTGCAGGTGCCGACGATCGGCATCGGCGCGGGTCCGGACTGCTCCGGCCAGGTGCTCGTCATGCACGACCTGCTGGGCGTCTTCCCGGGCCGCAAGGCGCGCTTCGTGAAGAACTTCATGGAAGGCCAGACGAGCATCGACGCCGCCGTGCAGGCCTATGTCGCGGCCGTGAAGGACGGCAGCTTCCCGGCGCCGGAACACTGCTTCTGAGATGAGCGCGCAGCCGGACACCGCCCGCCTCTTCCTGGCCCTGTGGCCGATTGAGCCCGTGCGTGACCAGTTGCGCGCGTGGCGCGACGCGTGGACGTGGCCGCGCGGCGCGACGCCTGTCCACACGGATAAACTGCACGTGACCCTGCACTTCCTCGGCAACCAGCCCACCGCGCGGCTGCCCGACTTCCTGGACGGCTTCCGGGTGCCTTTCGAACCGTTCGACCTGCAGTTCGGCCGCGCCGCGCTGCAGCGCAGCGGCATCGCGTGGATCGAGCCGCTCAGCGAACCGCAAGGGTTGCTGGACCTGCATGCGCGGCTGTCCGACGCTTTAATGGCGCTGGGACTGACGCCGGAAGCCCGCGCCTATCGCCCGCACGTGACGATGGCACGGCGCGCGAACGGCGCGGTCATCCCCGCCGCCGGTCCCGCGATCGACTGGGCGATCACGCATTACGCCCTCGTCGCATCGCACGCCGGCACCTACACGGTGCTGCGCGAATACCGCTAACCGTTCCGCTTCACGATCCGCGCATTCGCCGCGATCACGATCCCCGACAACGACAGGATGCCCAGCGCCACGGCGATGTTCGTGTGCGCCGCAATCGCCCCGAGCAGCGGCGGCGCCATCAACAGGCCCGCGTAACCGAGCGTGGCGACCGTCGCGAGGCCGCCGCCGGCCGACATCCCCGGCATGCGCGCGGCCGCCGCGAAGATCAGCGGCACGACGTTCGCCGCGGCGAGGCCGATCAGCGCGAGGCCCAGCGCCGACAGCCAGAACTGCGTGCTGACCACGGCCAGCATCAGGCCCGCGAACATGCCCAGGCCACCGACGATCATCACGCGCAGCGGACCGAAACGCAGCACGAGCCGGTCGCCCGCGAAACGGCAGGCGGCCATCGTCACCGAGAACGCGGAGTAGCCGAGCGCCGCCGTCGCCGCATCGACCTGCGTGCGCTCCTTCAGCAGCAGCGCGCTCCAGTCCACGAGCGCGCCCTCGATGGCGAAGCACAGCAGGGCCAATAAACCGAGGAACAGCGCGGGTCCGCGCGGCAAGGCGAAATGGCTCGCATGCGGCGCCGGCGGGACGACCAGCAAACGCCCGCCGCACGACACCACGGCGGAGAAGATGGCGGCGCTCACCATCATGGCACCGCGGCCGTCGCCGAGGCCCGCGCCGATCATGAGGCCGCCGAGCGCCGCGCCGATCAGGCCCCCGAGGCTGTAGAAGCCGTGGAACGAGGACATCGTCGGGATGCCGCGCGCCGCCTCGACCTCGCTGGCGTTGGCATTCATCGCCACGTCCAGCACGCCGTTGCTGGCGCCGAATGCGTACGCCGCGAGGAACAGCGGCACGAGGCCACTCACGTTCATCAGGATGTCGCTCGTCAGCGCGAACAGCAGGCCGCTGCCGACGACGACGGCGCGCGTGCCCCAGCGTCCCGCCATCCAGCCGGACAGCGGCATCGCGGAGATCGCGCCGCCCGCGATGGTGAGCAGCAGGAAGCCGAGCACGCCCGTGTCGATGCCGGCACGCGCCTGCACGAGCGGCACGTGCGCGGCCCACACGCCGATGCCGGCGCCGTTCAGCAGGAAGATGATCGACACGGACCAGCGCGCGGCGTTCACGCTGGCGGCCGGCGCCCTTTGGAGGGATAGTGTGTCGTCGATGCGGCTCATGCGCGGCTCCTTGCTGCCAGTACGATTTCAGGTGCGCGCTCGCCCTTGCGCAGGCGCGCGACCACGGTGGGTGCCGCATCCGCTTCCAGCACGAGGCGGTCGATGTCCGCCAGCGGCGCGATCGGGAACGGCGCCGGCGCTTCCAGCCGCTCGTTCAGCGCGGCGACGACGCGCCGGCTGCCCGCGGCCAGGATGGCCTGCTTGAGGATGGCTTCCTCGGGGTCGCTCGCGCCCAGGCCACGCTCGGCCTCGACGCTGCACACGCCCACGACCGACACGTCCACGCGCAGGCGCTGGATCTCGGCCAGCGTCTGCGCGCCCATCACGGCGCCCACGTGAGCGGAATACACGCCGCCCAGCAGCACGACGCGGGTAATGCGCAAATGGCCCAGGCCCAGCGCGATCTGCGGACTGTTGGTGATGATGGTCGCGGCCCGGCCGTCTTCCAGCTGGCGCGCGAACGCGAGATTGGTCGTGCCCGCATCGACGAGCACGGTGTCGCCCGGCTGCACGCTGTCGGCCAGCGCGCGCGCGAGCATCTCCTTGCGCGCTTCGTCGGCATCGACGCGCTGGCCGAAGCTGGGCACCGGCTGCGTGCGCCGCATCGCGCCGCCGTGCACGCGGCGCAAGAGGCCCGCCGCGTCCAGGTCGCGCAGGTCCCTGCGGATCGTGTCTTCCGATGTATTGAACCGCTGCGCCAGTTCGGCCGCCAGCACCTTGCCCTGCTGCTCGACCGTGTCGACGATGTGTTGGCGTCGTTCTTCCGCCAGTTGCATATATGTCTCCTTGAATGCACACACTTTACACGTTTACGCACAAACCAGCAATAATCAATACAAACACGCACATTCATGCATACAGGCGACCTGGTGGTTGGTTGGCGGCCTAATCATTGCTACACTCGCTGCATTCATTATCAGAACAATATGCATAAGTCCGCTGCCATCCTGATCGTCGACGACTATCTCCTGATCCGCACCGCCGTGCGCCAGGTGCTGACGGAACTCGGCTTTTCCAACGTGTTCCAGGCCGAGAACGGCAAGACCGCGCAAGACCTCATGCGCAAGCAGACGATCGACATCGTCATCGGCGACTGGGGCATGCCGGTGATGAGCGGCCTGGACCTGCTGCACTGGATGCGCCATGACGCGCGCTATGCGAAGACGCCGTTCATGATGCTGACGGCCGAGGCGAATCCCGCTTCCGTGCGCAGCGCGCTGCGGGCCGGCGTCAACGCGTACATGATCAAGCCGTTCACCGTGCACAGCTTCGCCAGCAAGTTCATGGCGATGATCGGCACGGTGCAAGAGTCCGAGCCTGCGCCGGAACCCGTGCCGCGGCCCGATTCCGCGCCGCCGCCGGTGCTGAAGCCGACGCCCGTCCAGGCCGACGTCATCGGCCTGCAGGCCCCGCTGGCCGAGCGCCTGAAGCGCTGCACGGTGCTGATCGTGGACGACGTGCCGACCAATATCGAGGTGCTGGCCGGCGCGCTCAAGGACGAGTACGCGATCAAGGTGGCGATCAGCGGCCGCAAGGCGCTGGAGATCGCGGCCGCCTTCCCCATCGATATCATCCTGCTCGACATCATGATGCCCGTGATGGATGGCTTCGAGACGTGCCGCCACCTGAAAGCCGATCCGAAGACGGCGCACATCCCGATCATCTTCCTGTCCGCGAAGGACGCCGTCGACGACATCGTGGGCGGCCTGCGCCTGGGCGCGGTCGACTACGTGTCGAAGCCTGCGGACCCGACGATCCTGAAGGCGCGCATCGCGACACATTTGGCGCTGGCCACTGCGATGGGCGACCTGAAGCGCCAGAACGAACTGCTGATCGAGAACGCGCACCTGCGCGAAGACGTGGAGCGAATGACGCGCCACGACCTCAAGAGCCCCATCGCCGTCACCCTGCACGCGAGCCAGGCGCTGCTCGCGGGCGACCTGCTGGATGCGCACCGCGAACATGCGCACATGATCGAGATGGCCGCCAATCACGCGCTCGACATGATCAACCGCACGCTCGACATCCACAAGATGGAAAAGGGCGAGTACCAGCCGGCGCTGCAGCCGTTCGACATGAAAGCGCTGCTGTCGCGCGTCGCGCAGCAGACCGAGCTCGCGTTCACGGATCGTCGCATCGCCATCCGCTTCGCCGCGCCGGGCGACACCGTCTGCCTGGGCGAATCGCTGCTGTGCTATTCGATGTTCTCGAACGCCTTCAAGAACGCGGCCGAGGCGGCGCCGCCGGGCGGCACGATCAAGGTCGACGTGGCGCCGGGGCCCGGCAGCCTGCACGTCGTGATCGACAACGAGGGCGAGGTTCCCTTGACCATGCGCGGCCGCTTCTTCGACAAGTACGCCACGGCCGGCAAGCAGGGCGGCATGGGCCTCGGCACCTATTCGATCCGCCTGATGGCCGAGGTCCAGGGCGGCGACGCCACCATGGAGACGGGCGACGGGCACACGCGCCTGACCATCACCCTGCCCTGCGTATGATCAGACGAGGAGCATCAGGTGCTCCCGCTCCCACGAACTGATCACGCGCGAAAACGTCGCGAACTCCAGCTCCTTCACTTCGCAGAATGCCTGCACGAACAAGGATCCCAGCATGTCGGCCAGCGCCGGGCACCCGCGCAGCTGCACGATCGCATCTTCGAGATTGCGCGGCAGGTCGCCGTGGATGTGCTCCGCGCTCTCGGGCGTTGGCGCCGACGGTTCCAGCCCTTCGACCATGCCGAGGAAGCCGCAGGCCAGCGTGGCCGCCATCGCAAGATACGGATTCACGTCGACACCGGGCACGCGGTTTTCCACGCGGCGGCTGGCCGGGCTCGAGTTCGGGATGCGGATGCCGCACGTGCGGTTGTCGTAGCCCCAGTGCACGTTCATCGGCGCCGACTGGAAGCGCGACAGGCGCCGGTAGGAATTCACGTGCGGCGCGAACAGGAGTGTCGCCGCCGGCACGTAGCGTTCGAGCCCGCCGATGAAGTGGCGGAACAGGGTGCTCTCCGACCCGTCGTCGTTGGAAAAGATGTTGCGGCCGTCCGCGTCGACAATGCTCTGGTGCACGTGCATGGCGCTCCCTGGCTCCGTCTCCATCGGCTTGGCCATGAACGTGGCAAAGATGCCGTGGCGTAGCGCCGTTTCGCGCACGGCCCGCTTGAACAGGAACACGCGGTCGGCCAGCTCCAGCGCGTCCCCGTGCGTAAAATTGATTTCCATCTGCCCGGCGCCGGCCTCGTGAATCAGCGTCTCGACACCGAGCTCGTGCTGCTTGCAGAACGCCGACAGTTCCAGGAAGGACGGATCGAAGTCGTTGACGGCATCGATCGAATACGACTGCCGGCCCTGCTCCGTGAAGCCGCTGCGGCCCGTAGGCGGACTCAACGGCTCGTGCGGATTCGTCGTGCGCGCGACGAGATAAAACTCCATTTCGGGCGCCACGACGGGCCGCCAGCCCCGTTCGGCGTACAGGCCCAGCACGCGGCGCAGCACGGAGCGCGGGGCGAGGTCGACCAGGGTACCGTCGAAGTTCGTGCAATCGTGGATCACGAGCGCGACGCGCTCCGTCGCCCAGGGCACGACGCGGATCGTGGCCGGGTCGGGCACGCAGACCATGTCGGGATCGATGGAGCCGACGTACGGCGTGTTGTTCGGCTGTTCGCCATGGACCGTGTTCAGCAGCACGCTTTTCGGCAACCGCATGTGCTCGCCCGCCAGGAACAGGTCTTTCGGAAGGATCTTGCCGCGGGCAATGCCCGTCATGTCGGCGATGACGCACTCGACTTCGTGGATATTGTGTTCGCGCAGAAAATCGCGCATCGGATTATGCGCTTCGGAATCCATCACACCCTCGCTTGACTCGATGCGAGTCAATATAGCATCGGCGATTTTTAGGCCGCGCGCGGGTCGGGCGGCCCCGCTTTCGCCTCATTTCCTCAATTAGTTGCCGCGATACCGCACTTCGCGTCATCGCCGTTCCGCCAAGCGCCGTCCTGCGTCATACTTTATGAATGGAACAGCTGACGACCACGACACAGCCGAAAACCACCCGCATGTGGCGTAACTACGCCTGCGCCTGGCTCGCGTACATGGTGCTGCTCGCGGTCGTGCTGCGGCTCGCCGACTCCAGCCAGCACGGCTACAACTGGCGCGGCCTGATCCCGATGCTGTGGATCGTGCCCCAGGCCTTCGTGCTCGCCCTGCACTGGCCGCTCAGCGGCTGGATGGAACGCCGCCACGTCCCGTTCGCGACGCGCTGCCTGATCCACGGCGTGGGCGCGCCGACGTACGCCATCCTGTCGTACGCGCTGCCGGGGCTCCTCTACGAGACGACGCAGCCGCTGTCGTTCTACGTGTGGCCCGTGCTGTATTCGATGATGGGCTATGGCGTCATCGCCACCGCGTTCCACATGATCCGCGCCAACGATGCGCGCCGCCGGCAGGAAGTCGCCGTGCAGCAGGCGCACGCGCTGCTCGTCGCGACGGAGCTGAACGCGCTGCGCAGCAAGCTCAATCCGCACTTCCTGTTCAACACGCTGCACTCGATCATCGCCCTCACGCGCAAGGACCCGAACGCCGCCGAGACCGCGCTGTTCCAGTTTTCCGACATGCTGCGCTACGTGCTGGACACGGAAAAGACGGGCAACGACCGTGTGACGCTGGACGACGAACTGCGCTTCGTGCGCGACTACCTGGAACTGGAAAGCCTGCGCCTCGGCGCGCGCCTGCACGTCGACTGGGAGCTCGACGATGCCGCCTCCAGCCACCTGCTGCCCGCGCTGTCGCTGCAGCCGCTCGTCGAGAACAGCATCAAGCACGCGTTCAACCCGCACAGCCGGCCGGGCCGCCTGCTGATCCGCACGCGCCTCGACGCGCACACGGGCAGGCTCGTGCTGTCCGTCGGCGACGACGGCCCCGGCGCCGACATCGGCCGCGTGCGCGCGTCGAACGGCCTGGGCCTGCGCACCGTCGAGCGCCGCCTGCAACTGGAATACGGCACCGAGGAGGGACTCGCCATCGACACGGCGCCGGGCGCCGGCTTCGTCGTCACGATGGCCATTCCCGTGCCCGCCAACGACAAGGAATTCACATGAATGCCCGGACCGTGTTCATCGCGGAAGACGAACCGCTCGCGCGCGACGTCCTGCGCGACTTCATCTATGCCCATGCGGGCCTGCGCCTCGTGGGCGAAGCGGCGGACGGCGCCAGCGCGCTCGCGCAGATCTCCCGCATCCGCCCCGACATCGTCTTCATGGATATCCAGATGCCCGAGATGACGGGCCTGGACGTGCTGCGCCGCCTGACCGTCGTGCCGGACATCGTGTTCACGACTGCATACGACCAGTACGCCGTGACCGCGTTCGAACTGAATGCCGTCGACTACCTGCTGAAACCTTTTACGCGCGCCCGCTTCGACGCGGCCGTCGCGCGCCTGCTGGAGACGCCGGGATCGTCCGTCCCAGCGCCCGACGTCATCGGCGGCGCGCTCACGCTGGCGGTCGATCGTGTGCCGAGCCGCATCGAACGCATCCTCGTGCGCGACCGCGGCCGCATCTTTCCGCTGTCCGTGAACGAGATCGCCTACCTGAAGGCGGATGCGAAATACACGGCGATCGCCGCGCGCGGCCACACCTTCCTCGTGCGCATCGGGATCTCGGAACTGGAAGCCCAGCTGGACCCGGGCCGCTTCATCCGCATCCACCGCTCGGCGCTCGTGAACCTCGACTTCGTGGATTCCATGCGCGCGGACGACCAGTCGCAGCTCGAGATCACGATGCGCGACGGCGCCGTGCTGACGGCGAGCCGGGAAGCGTCGAAGGTGCTCAGGGAGATGGCGATTTAATCAGACGCGCAATAAACCAACGTCGGTCTTGGGTATACGGGTCAGATTTGAATCCACGTCGTCTTCAGTTCCGTGTACTTGTCGAACGCGTGCAGCGACTTGTCCCTGCCGTTCCCCGACTGCTTGTAGCCGCCGAACGGCACCGTGATGTCGTCGTTGTCGTACTGGTTCACGTGCACGGTGCCCGCGCGCAGCCTGCGTGACGTGCGGATCGCGCGGCTCATGTCGGACGTCCACACGGCCGCCGCGAGGCCATACGGTGTCGCGTTGGCCTGGCGCACCGCCTCGTCGAGGTCCGTGAACGACAGTACGGACAGCACGGGCCCGAAGATTTCCTCGCGCGCGATGCGCATCGTGGACTCCACGCCGTCGAACAGCGTCGGTTCGATGTACAAACCGCCGGTCTCCGCGCGTGCCGCGTTGCCGCCCGCGAGCAGGCGCGCGCCGGCCGCCCTGCCGTCCTCGATATAGCCCAGCACCGTCTTCATCTGGATCGAATCGACGATCGCGCCCATCACGGTGGATTCGTCGAGCGGGTCGCCCGGCGCGTACTGCGGGATCAACGCCAGGGCCTTGTCGAGGAACGCTTCCCGGATCGATTCCTCGACGAACAACCGCGACGGCGCGTTGCAGCTTTCTCCCTGGTTGAAATAGATCGCGCCGATGGCGCCCGCGACGGCCGCGTCGAGGTCGGGACAGTCCGCGCACACGATGTTCGCGGACTTGCCGCCCAGCTCCGTCCACGCCCGCTTCAGGTTCGACTGCCCCGCCATCTGCAGGATTTGTTTGCCCACGCGCGTGGAACCGGTAAAACCGATGCAGTCGACATCCATGTGCAGCGCGAGCGCGCGGCCCGCCTCGTCGCCGTAGCCGGGCAGCACGTTGAACACGCCTTCCGGCACGCCCGCTTCCAGCGCCAGCTCGGCCAGCCGCAAGGAGCTCAGGGGCGCCTTTTCCGACGGCTTCAGCACGACGCTGTTGCCGGCCGCGAGTGCCGGGCCGATCTTCCACGCGGCCATCAGCATCGGATAATTCCACGGGATGATGGCGGCGACGACGCCGACCGGTTCGCGCGTGATGAGGGCCAGGCTGTCCTGCGGGCTCGGCGCGACCTGGTCGTAGATCTTGTCGATGGCTTCGCCGTACCAGCGGATGCAGTTCTGCGCGAGCCGCACGTCCACGCTCTTGCTGTAGCGGATGGGCTTGCCCATGTCGAGGGTTTCCAGCAGGGCCAGTTCGTCTTCGTGCGCGAGCATCAGGTCGGCGAAGCGGATCAGGGTGCGCTTGCGCTCCGCCGGGGCTTTACTCGCCCAGCGGCCGTCCTCGAACGCGGCGCGGGCACTGGCGACGGCGGCATCGACGTCGGCCGCGTCGCAGCGGGCCATCTCGCCCAGGATGCGGCCGTCGATGGGAGAAATATTGTCGAAACGGGCGCCCGATGCGGCGTCGATCCGCCGGCCCTCGACGACGGCGCGGCCGTCGATATGCACCCTTTTGGAACGCTCATGCCAGCCTGGCGTGGTCATAATGCCTCCATCGAGATTACAACTTGTTGTCAGGCCGATACTAGCAAACAAAATCGATCCAAATGCCGATTTCTGCCGCTATAATCGCGAATTTTTCCCCGCCGTAATTTCAGTTAATCGCCTGCCGCGGAGCATTTAATGAACACTATTCTGATTACGTCCGTTGTGCTCTACCTGCTCGGCACGCTCGGCCTGGGCGTATGGGCCGGCACGCGGATCAAAAACACGTCCGACTTCGCCGTCGCCGGCCGCAGCCTGCCGCTGATCATGGTCATCACGACGACGTTCGCCACCTGGTTCGGCGCCGAAACCGTGATGGGCATCCCGGCGAAATTCGTGCAGGGCGGCCTGGGCGCGCTGGTGGAAGACCCGTTCGGCGCCGGCACCTGCCTGATTCTCGTCGGCCTGTTCTTCGCCGCCCGCCTCTATAAACTGAACCTGCTGACCATCGGCGACTACTACCGCGCCCGCTACGGCAAGGGCATCGAAGTCTTTTGCTCGGCCGCCATCATCCTGTCCTACCTCGGCTGGGTCGCGGCGCAGATCACCGCGCTGGGCCTCGTGTTCTCCGTGCTGACGAACGGCGCGATGTCGGAGACGGCCGGCATGATCGTCGGCACGCTCGCCGTGCTGATCTACGTCGTCATCGGCGGCTTCCTGGCCGTCGCGATCACCGACTTCATCCAGATGATCGTGCTCGTGGTCGGCCTGTCCATCATCGCCGTGTTCTCGGCGAAGCTGGCCGGCGGCACCGGTGCCGTCATCGACATGGCCAACAACGCGAACCTGTGGCACTTCCTGCCGGAGCCGAAGTTCACCGACATCGCCTTCTTCGTCGGCTCGGCCGTGACGATGATGCTGGGCTCGATTCCGCAGCAGGACGTGTACCAGCGCGTGATGTCCGCCAAGAACGCCCCGACCGCGCGCGCCGGCGCCGTGATCGGCGGCGCCAGCTACATCATCTTCGCGTTCGTGCCGATGTTCGTCGTCGCGTGCGCCGTGATCGTGATGGGCAATGATGCGCTGGAACTGGCCAAGAGCGATTACCAGCGCGTGCTGCCCACGTTCGTGATGACGAAGATGCCGCTGATCATGCAGATCCTGTTCTTCGGCGCCCTGCTGTCCGCCATCAAGAGCACGTCGTCCGCCACGCTGCTCGCCCCGTCGACGAGCTTCACGGAAAACATCCTGAAAAACCTGCGCCCGGGCATGAGCGACCGCCAGCAACTGCTCGCGATGCGCGTCACCATCGTCGTGTTCGCCTCGCTCGTGCTGGCCTACGCCATCGCGATGAAGGGCACGTCGATCTACGACCTCGTGTCGTCCGCGTACCAGGTAACGCTCGTCGGCGCCTTCGTGCCGCTCGTCACCGGCCTGTACTGGAAGCGCGCGACGACGCAGGGCGCGATCCTGTCGCTGGTCGCCGGCATCGCCACGTGGATCGTGTTCTTCCCGCAGATCTCGCCGCTGGGCGAAGTCTTCCCGGGCCAGCTGGCGGGCCTGCTGGCGGCGTTCGCGGGCATGTTCGTCGGCTCGCTGGCGCCGCAGGTGCTCAAGAACCGGCACGAGCCGCACAAGACGGCGGTCAGCGTGTAATCGCATAGGGTGGGCACGGGGTGCCCACGCCGCACGCGGTTAGTCCATCCATCCCCGTCCGGTCACATCCTTCAGCGTCAGGTCGAGGCAATCCCGTATCCGCGCCACCATCTCGTCGATCTGCGCACAGGTCATCACAAGCGGTGGCGCGACGATCATCCGGTCCCCGACGGCGCGCATGATGACGCCGTTGTCGAACATGTGCTGCCGGCACACCATCCCCACCGCCAGGTCGCGTGCGAACGGTTCGCAGTCGTGCACCGTCGCGCCCTTGCGCCGCACGAGGTTCAGGCCGGCGGTCATGCCGATGCTCTCCGCGTGTCCGACGAGTGGATGCTCGGCCAGCCGCGCGAACGCGGCTTTCAAATGCGGCCCCGTCTCGCGCGCGACCTTGTCGACCAGTTTCTCGTCCTCGATGATGCGCAGGTTTTCCAGCGCCGCCACGCACGCGACGGGGTGGCCGGAATAGGTGAAACCGTGGTTGAAGTCGCCGCCGCGCTCGATCAGCGCGCGCGCCACCCGCTCTCCGACCAGCACCCCGCCCAGCGGCACATAGCCGGACGTGACGCCCTTCGCGAACGGGATCAGGTCCGGCCGCGTGCCCATGCGCTCGCTGCCGAACCACGTGCCCAGCCGGCCGAAGCCGCAGATGACCTCGTCCGAGATGAGCAGGATGCCGTACTTGTCGCAGATGCGCTGGATCTGCGGCCAGTAGGTCTGCGGCGGGATGATGACGCCGCCCGCGCCCTGCACCGGTTCGCCGATGAACGCGGCGACCTTGTCCGGCCCTGATTCGAGAATCTTCTGTTCGAGCCAGTCCGCGGCCAGCAGCCCGAATTCCGCTTCGGACAGGCCGCGGCCGTGCTCGCCGAAATGCGGTTGCTCGATGTGGTGGATGTGCGGGATCGGCAGCGCGCCCTGGGCATGCATCGCCGCCATGCCGCCCAGCGACGCGCCGGCAATCGTGCTGCCGTGATAGGCGTTGCGCCGGCTGATGACGATCTGCCGGTCCGGCTGGCCCATCAGCTGCCAGTAGCGCCATACCATGCGCAGCGCGGTATCGTTCGCCTCGGAACCGGAACTCGTGAAGAACACGTGCTCGAAGCCGGGCGGTGCCAGGCTCGCCAGCTTCTCCGCCAGCCTCACGGCCGGCACGTTCGTCGTGTTGAAGAAGCTGTTGTAGAACGGTAAAACATCCATCTGCCGTGAGACGGCTTGCGTGATGGACGTGCGGCCATAGCCCACGTTCACGCACCACAGGCCGGACATGCCGTCGATGGTCTTGTTGCCGTCCGAATCCCACAGGTAGATGCCCTCGCCGCGCACCATCACGCGCGCGCCCTTCGCGCTCAGGGCACCGTGGTCGGTGAATGGATGCAGGAAGTGGGCGCTGTCGAGCTGTTGCAATGTGCGGGTGTCATGGTCCTCACGGACCGGCGCGCGCAGGCCTGCCTCGAATGCCATGGTGTCGAAAGTCATGATGATCTCCTTGTCGTCGTCGTCGCATGGTCATACGTGCAGTAACAGGTGCTCCCGTTCCCACGGGCTAATGACCGTCATAAATTCCTGGTGCTCCAGTTCCTTGACCGCGGAATAGACGTCGACGAAGCGCTCGCCGAGGATGTCGCGCAGGCGGTCTTCGCCGCGCAGCAGGGTCAGCGCTTCGGACAGGCCTTGCGGCAGCTCGACCTTCATCTTGTAGGCGCTGCCTTCGACCTTCGGTGTCGGTTCCAGCTGTTCCTGGATGCCGAGGTAGCCGCAGGCGAGCGTAACGGCGAGCGCGAGGTAGGGATTGGCGTCGGCGCCGATCACGCGGTTTTCCACGCGCCGGTCCTGCGAGCCGGACACGGGCACGCGGAAGCCCACGGTGCGGTTGTCCACGCCCCATTGCAGGTTGATCGGGGCGGCCGTGTGGCGCACGATGCGGCGGTAGGAATTGACGTACGGCGCGACGATCGCCATCGCGGAGGGCATGTATTTCTGCAGGCCGCCGATGTAGTGGCGGAACAGGTCGGACGGCGATCCATCCACATTGCTGAAGATGTTGCGGCCGGATTCCGCGTCGACGACGCTCTGGTGCACGTGCATCGCCGAGCCGGGCTCGCCAGCCATCGGCTTGGCCATGAAGGTGGCGTACATGTCGTGTTTCAGCGCCGCTTCGCGCAGGGTGCGCTTGAAGTAGAAGACCTTGTCGGCGAGGCCCAGCGGTTCGCCGTGCTGGAAATTGATTTCCATCTGACCGGCGCCGATCTCGTGGATCAGGGTGTCGACATCGAGGCCCATCATGTCGCAGTAATCGTAGATGTCCTCGAACAGCGGGTCGAATTCGTTGACGGCGTCGATGCTGTAGACCTGGCGGCTCGTCTCGGAGCGCCCGCTGCGGCCGATCGGGGCGGCCAGCGGCAGGTCGGGGTCGATGTTTTTCGCCGTCAGGTAAAACTCCAGTTCGGGCGCGACGAGCGGCTTCCACCCCTTTTTCTCGTACAGCTTCAGCACGCGGCGCAGCACGCTGCGTGGCGCGAAATCGACCAGCTTGCCGTCGGAGAAATAGCAGTCGTGGATCACCTGCGCCGTCGGATCGACGGCCCACGGCACCATCGTGATCGTGCCCGGGTCGGCCTTCAGGATCATGTCGCGGTCGGTGGTGGAGATCGCGCGGTCGAACGCGTCGTCGTCGGACGGCGAATTGCCCGTCACGGTCATGCCCAGCACGATTTCCGGCAGGCGCATGCCGCGGTCCTCGGTGAATTTCACGCGCGGGAGGATTTTTCCACGCGCGACGCCCGTCAGGTCGGGCACCAGGCATTCGATTTCGGTGACTCGTTTGCCGTTGAGCCACTCGTCCATGTCGTTGTACGAAAAATTGTCGCGGATAGCCATGATGTTTCCTCTGTCCGTTAATGGATTGCCCGCGAGCGCAAACGCGCCGCCCGCGGGCTGCGTGGGATCGAGCAGAGATCAGGGAAGCTATGGGACAGGCGTGACCGCCCATGTCGCGTCGGGGGTCATGATGGTGTCCGTTTCTTTGATCTGTAGGCGCGGCAGGCGGCGCCGAATGCGCCGAACATCTTCATCGAATGGGGATTGTGGACGATGCGCCATTCCGGATGCCATTGCACGGCCAGCGTAAAACCGGGCGCGTCCTTCACCGAGAAGGCTTCCACGAGCCCATCTTCCGCCGTCGCTTCGACGACGAGGCCCGACGCCAGTTCGTTCACGCCCTGGCCATGCAGGGAATTCACGGGGATTTCCGGCAGACCGATGATCTGGTGCAGCATGCCGCCTTCGACGAGCTGCACCTTGTGCGCGTCGCCGTACTGCTCGTCCATGCCCAGTTCGGGATTCTCGCGGTGATCGAAGTGCCCGGGTACCGCCTGCACCGCCTGAAACAGGCTGCCGCCCAGCGCCACGTTCATTTCCTGGAAACCACGGCAGATTGCGATGATCGGGACGCCGCGTTTCACGGCCGCGCGGATCAGCGGCAACGTGGTCTGGTCGCGTGCCGGGTCCTGCGGCAGCGACGGGTCGAGCAATTCTTCGGAGTAATAGCTGGGATGAACGTTCGATGCCGAGCCGGTCAGCATGATCCCGTCGCACAGCGCGAGCATCGTTTCCAGGTCGAGCGCTTCCCCCAGCGACGGCAGGATCAGCGGGGCGCAGTCGGCACCGAGGACGACGGCGTCGACATACTTGTGCTGGGCCGCGTGGTAAGGGTGTTCACCGAAATCGCGGGTGCAAGCGGGGACGAAAACGATCGGGCGCATGGTCTCTACCTTGTAGTGAGCGCACAGGAACCATCATACGTACAAAGTGGTCCGAATGCGAGTGGCCGTTGTTTCAGATCAAGGAAACCGCGTTCCCATTGCAAACGCTTCCTGGGATCTGCTAGTCGAGCGGGTTCGCGGTTGTAACCCGTAGCAAAAGCTTAACGTCAACTGAAGAACGATGCCAACACAAACGGGGCCTTGGCGAGCATCGTGCTATGTTGTTCCCGCCCGAATGACATGACAACGAGGAACCCATGCTGAACCTCAATGATTCTTCCCTGCTGCGCCAGCAGGCGTACATCGACGGCGCCTGGTGCGACGCCGACGACGGCAAGACCGTCCCCGTGATCAACCCCGCCACCGGAGCAACGCTCGGCACCGTGCCCCACATGGGCGCACAGGAAACCCGGCGCGCCATCGATGCGGCACAGGCGGCCTGGCCCGCATGGCGCAAGAAGACGGCGCGCGAACGCGCCCTCATCCTGCGCAAATGGAACGACCTCATGCTGGACAACGCGGACGACCTGGCCGCCATCATGACGGCCGAACAGGGCAAGCCGCTGGCCGAATCGAAGGGAGAAATCGCGTACGCCGCCTCGTTCCTGGAATGGTTCGGCGAACAGGCCAAGCGCATCGAGGGCGACGTGCTGGAATCGCCCGCGCGCGACCGCCGCATCGTCGTCACGAAGGAGCCGATCGGCGTGTGCGCCGCGATCACGCCGTGGAATTTCCCGGCCGCGATGATCACCCGTAAAGTCGGCCCGGCGCTCGCGGCGGGCTGTCCCATCGTGCTGAAACCGGCGGAGCTGACGCCCTATTCCGCCCTCGCGCTGGCCGTGCTGGCGGAGCGCGCCGGCGTGCCGAAGGGCGTCTTTTCGATCGTGATCGGGGACTCCAAAGCGATCGGCGCGGAGATGTGCGCGAACCCCATCGTGCGCAAGCTCAGTTTCACGGGTTCCACGCAGGTCGGCCGATTGCTGATGGAACAATGCGCGCCGACCGTCAAGAAACTGTCGCTGGAATTGGGCGGCAACGCGTCGTTCATCGTGTTCGACGATGCCGACCTCGATGCCGCCGTCGAAGGCGCGATGGCCTCGAAATACCGCAACATGGGGCAGACCTGCGTGTGCGCGAACCGCATCTACGTGCAGAATGGCGTCTATGAGGCGTTTGCCGAAAAGCTGACGGCCGCCGTCGCGAAGCTGAAGGTCGGCAACGGAATGGAGCCGGGCGTGAACCAGGGGCCGCTGATCGAAGAAAAAGCCGTCGAGAAGGTCGAACACCACATCGCCGATGCGCTCGGCAAGGGCGCCCGTGTGCTGCTCGGCGGCAAGCGCCACCCGCTGGGACTTACCTTCTTCGAGCCGACCGTGCTGGCCGACGTCACGCCGCAGATGCTGATTTCGGACGAGGAAACGTTTGGCCCCGTGGCGCCGCTGTTCCGTTTCAAGACCGACGAGGAAGCGATCGCCCTGGCCAACGCGACGGAGTACGGGCTGGCGTCGTACTTCTACGCCCGTGACATCGGCCGCGTGTGGCGCGTGGCCGAGCAGATCGAGTCCGGCATGGTGGGCGTGAACACTGGCCTGATCTCCAATGAAGTCGCACCGTTTGGCGGGGTCAAGCAATCCGGGCTCGGGCGCGAAGGGTCGAAGTACGGCATGGATGACTATCTCGTCATCAAGTACATCTGCCTGGGCGGGATGTGATGGGCAACCGAATCGTCATGGTGCGCACGCTTTTCCATCCTGGGCGCTGACGTAGGGCGGGCAATTGAGGCCGGGGGCCTCAATTGAAAACGTGCCCGCCCTACTTTTTGTACTCGTGATACTTGCGCGCGTCGCCACGTACCTGGTCGGCCGGGTATTTGGCGCGGTTGAGCACCATCTTTTCCTGCACGGCGGCGAGCAGGTCGACGTCGAGCTTGTCCGCCAGGCGCACGAGATAGACGAGCACGTCGGCCATCTCGTGGCGCACTTCCACGAGCTTGTCCGCGCCGAGTTCGTCCGCACGGCCGTGCTGCAGCCACTGGAAGTGTTCCAGCAGCTCGGCCGCTTCCACGGTCAGCGCGGACGCGAGGTTTTTCGGCGTGTGGAACTGGTCCCAGTCACGCTCCTCGACGAACTGGCGCACGATGGCGCGCAGTTGGTCGAGCTCGCCGCCGGGCTGCGTCACTTCAGGTAGCCCTGCAGGATCTTGTCCAGCTTCGGCTGGATCTCGTCGTAGCTGCGGACGGTGACGCCGAGGTCGCGCAGCAGGCCATCATGCACGCCGTAGACCCAGCTGTGGATGGTGATGTCCTGGCCCCGCTCCCACGCATCGCGCACGACCGTGGTCTGGGCGATGTTGATGACCTGCTCGGCCACGTTCAGTTCCACGAGGCGGTTGGTGGCGGCCGTACCGGCGACATTGCCCAGGTATTTGCCGTGCTTGTCGCGCACGTCGCGCACGTGGCCGAGCCAGTTGTCGGCCAGGCCGACACGGGTGTTGTTCAGCGCCGCGCCCACGCCCGAGCAGCCGTAGTGGCCGCACAGGATGATGTGCTTGACCTTCAGCACGTCGATGGCGAACTGCAGCACCGTCAGGCAGTTCAGGTCGGAGTGGGAGACGACGTTGGCAATGTTACGGTGGACGAACAGTTCGCCCGGCGCCATGCCGACGAGTTCATTCGCGGGCACGCGGCTGTCGGAGCAGCCGATCCACAGGTATTCCGGGGATTGTTGGGAGGCCAGGTCCTTGAAGAAATCAGGATCCTCCTGGATCATCGCCGCCGCCCATTGGCGGTTGCGTTCGAAGAGGTCTGCGGCGGTGAGGCCGGTAGGGGTCTTTGCCATGACGTTTTACCTTGCTCTAAAACTTGTTTAATCGACCACATTCTGGTCAAAAAAAACCGCCGGGGCTCGCGCGCCCGGCGGTCCATCCGCTATCTTACTCGAAGAAGTCCTTCACCTTGTCCATCCAGCCCTTGCTCTGCGGGCTGTGCTTCGAACCGCCTTCGTTCGTCAGGCGGTCGAATTCGCGCAGCAGGTCTTTCTGCTTCTCGGTGAGCTTGACGGGCGTCTCGATCACGACGTGGCAGAACAGGTCGCCGGAGTAACCCGAGCGCACGCCCTTGATGCCCTTGCCCTTGAGGCGGAAGGTCTTGCCGGTCTGGGTACCTTCGGGGATCGTGAACGAGACCTTGCCGCCCAGCGTGGGCACCTCGATCTCGCCGCCCAGTGCAGCCTTGCTGAACGAGATCGGCATTTCGCAATGCAGGTCGTCGCCTTCGCGCTGGAACACGGTGTGCGGCTTGATGTGGATCTCGACGTACAGGTCGCCCGGCGGCCCGCCGTTCGTACCCGGCTCGCCGTTACCGGTCGAGCGGATGCGCATGCCGCTGTCGATACCCGCCGGGATTTTCACTTCCAGCGTCTTGTTGCGCTTGATGCGTCCGGCGCCGCCGCAGGATGCGCACGGTTCCGGGATGATCTTGCCGCTGCCGTGGCATTTCGGGCAGGTCTGCTGGATCGAGAAGAAGCCTTGCTGCATGCGCACCTGGCCGTGGCCGTGGCAGGTCGTGCAGGTGATGGGCGACGTGCCCGGCTTGGCGCCGCTGCCGTGGCAGGTGTCGCACTTGTCCCAGCTCGGCACGCGGATCGTCGTGTCGAAGCCGGCGGCTGCCTGTTCCAGCGTAATTTCCAGGTTATAGCGCAGGTCGGCGCCGCGGTACACCTGCGGGCCGGAACTGCGGCCGCGGCCGCCGCCGAAGATGTCGCCGAAGATGTCGCCGAACGCATCGCCGAAGCCGCCGGCACCGAAGCCGCCGCCCATGCCGCCGTTCGGATCGACGCCAGCGTGACCGTAGCGGTCATAAGCCTCGCGCTTTTCCGGATTGGTCAGCATCTCGTAGGCTTCCTTGACCTCCTTGAACTTCTCTTCCGCTTCCTTGTTGTCGGGATTGCGGTCCGGATGGTACTTCATCGCAAGCTTGCGATAGGCCTTCTTGATCTCGTCTTCCGAAGCGGTCTTCGCGACGCCGAGGATCTCGTAAAAATCACGCTTTGCCATTTGTCGGCACCTTGCTGTCTATCTACAAAAGAACTGTGGCGGACCAGGCTGACACCTGCGATCGCACAGCCCAAAAGGATACGAGTATACAGTGAGCATGTCGGGCTTGCGCGACTCGGCCGTAAAAACAACGGCCGAATCGCTCCCGCTGATGTTGGACACACCACAAAAAAACGAGCCGGGCACCATGAGGTCGCTTCGGCTCGGGGTTGCGGCGGCGGGGCGGGCCTTGCATCAGGTCCGCCCCGCCAGGACGTCCTTACTTGGCGTCCTTGACTTCCTTGAAGTCGGCGTCGACGACGTCGTCTTCCTGCTTGGCCGACTCGGCACCCGGCTGCTGGCCGCCAGCCTGCGCGCCCGCGGCGCCCTGCTGGGCCTGCATGTCGGCGTACATCTTCTCGCCCAGCTTCTGCGCGGCGGTCGACAGCGCAGCCACCTTGGCGTCGATCTCGGCCTTGTCGCCCGACTTGATCGAACCTTCCAGGTCGGTGATCGCGGCTTCGATCTTTTCCTTCTCGCCGGCGTCCAGCTTGTCGCCGTACTCGGTCAGGGACTTCTTGGTCGAGTGCACCAGCGCGTCGGCCTGGTTGCGCGACTCGGCCAGTTCCTTGACCTTCTTGTCTTCTTCCGCGTTCAGCTCGGCGTCCTTCACCATCTTCTGGATCTCGTCTTCCGACAGACCCGAGTTGGCCTTGATGGTGATCTTGTTTTCCTTACCGGTGGCCTTGTCCTTCGCGCCCACGTGCAGGATGCCGTTGGCGTCGATGTCGAAGGTCACTTCGATCTGCGGCGTGCCGCGCGGTGCCGGCGGGATGCCTTCCAGGTTGAACTCGCCCAGCGCCTTGTTGCCCACTGCGATTTCGCGTTCGCCCTGGTAGACCTTGATGGTCACGGCCGGCTGGTTGTCGTCGGCGGTCGAGAACACCTGCGAGAACTTGGTCGGGATCGTGGTGTTCTTCTGGATCATCTTGGTCATCACGCCGCCCAGGGTTTCGATACCCAGCGACAGCGGCGTCACGTCCAGCAGCAGCAGGTCCTTGCGCTCACCGGACAGCACGGAGCCCTGGATGGCGGCGCCGACTGCGACGGCCTCGTCCGGGTTCACGTCCTTGCGCGGATCCTTGCCGAAGAACTCTTTAACTTTTTCCTGCACCTTCGGCATACGGGTCATGCCGCCGACCAGGATGATGTCGTCGATGTCCGAGACCTTCACGCCCGCATCCTTGATGGCGATGCGGCACGGTTCGATGGTCTTGGCGATCAGTTCCTCGACCAGCGCTTCCAGCTTGGCGCGGGTGATCTTGAGGTTCAGGTGGACCGGCGCGCCGTTCGCCATGGCGATGTACGGCTCGTTGATCTCGGTCTGCTGCGACGACGACAGTTCGATCTTCGCGCGCTCGGCCGAAGCCTTGATGCGCTGCAGCGCGATCGGGTCCTTCGACAGGTCGAGGCCGTTGATCTTCTTGAACTCGTCGATGATGTAGTCGATGATGCGCTGGTCGAAGTCTTCACCGCCCAGGAACGTGTCGCCGTTGGTCGACAGCACTTCGAACTGCTTCTCGCCATCCACGTCGGCGATCTCGATGATCGACACGTCGAACGTACCGCCGCCGAGGTCATACACGGCGATCTTGCGGTCGCCCTTGTCGGTCTTGTCCAGGCCGAATGCCAGCGCGGCCGCGGTCGGCTCGTTGATAATGCGCTTGACGTCCAGGCCGGCGATGCGGCCGGCGTCCTTGGTTGCCTGGCGCTGCGAGTCGTTGAAGTACGCCGGGACCGTGATGACGGCTTCCGTCACTTCTTCGCCGAGGTAGTCTTCGGCAGTCTTCTTCATCTTGCGCAGCACTTCGGCCGAGATCTGCGGCGGAGCCAGTTTCTTGTCGCGCACACCGACCCACGCGTCGCCGTTGTCGGCCTTCGTGATCGTGTACGGCATCAGGCTGATGTCCTTCTGGACTTCCTTCTCGTCGAATTTACGGCCGATCAGGCGCTTGACCGCGAACAGGGTGTTCTTCGGGTTGGTGACGGCCTGGCGTTTCGCCGGCGCGCCGACCAGGATCTCGCCATCTTCCTGATAAGCGATGATCGAAGGCGTAGTACGGGCGCCTTCCGCGTTTTCGATGACCTTGGGCTGACCATTTTCCATGATCGCCACGCAGGAGTTGGTGGTGCCCAGGTCGATACCGATGATTCTGCCCATAATATTTTCCTTTTTAGTACTAAGTTTTCAGATGTGTCGAATATTGGGAAATGTCGCGTAGTTTCAAGAGCTTATTCAGCCTTGCAGCAACATTATTTCGGTGCGGCGGCGGTCACGATGGCCGGGCGCAGCAGGCGGTCGGCGATCATGTAACCCTTCTGCAGGACGGCCACCACGGTGTTCGCTTCCTGGTCGGACGGCACCACGGCCACGGCCTGGTGCTTGTTCGGGTCGAGCTTGTCGCCCGGCTGCGGCATCACTTCGACCAGGCGGTTCTTCTCGAACGCGGCGGTGAGCTGCTTCAGGGTCATCTCGACGCCTTCCTTGATCGATTCGACCGTCGGCGCTTCGACTTTCAGCGCCATCTCGAGGCTGTCGCGCACGGGCACCATGGCCTCCGCGAAGCTTTCGATGGCGAACTTGTGGGCCTTGCTCACATCTTCCTGGGCACGGCGGCGGATATTGTCCGCCTCGGCCTTGGCACGCATGAAGGCATCGTGCATCTCGGCCAGCTTGGCTTCGGTGGCGCTCAGCTGTTCTTCGAGGCCGGGCTCGTTGGCCGGTGCGGCCTGCGCTGCCGCGGGTGCAGCCGCATCGGCGGCTTCCGGCTGATTGCTCACCTCTTGGTTTTCTTGGTCTTGCATCGAAAAAACTCCTGAAATCAAGGACTTGGCTGATTGGTTGGACGACTGTTGCAGTCACACAGCGCCCCATATTGGGCATTCGCCTACATTTTCAAGGGGACACAGAACTAATATGCAGATGTGCGTATTCTTTTGTTACAAGATTTACTTGCTCGTAGTCACCATCGACAGCCAGCCGTTCTACTATCGTGTCGTTAAGACATCCGTCTATCGACACGATGGGAAAGAACATGAAACTGCATCTGATCAGCGGCGCCGTGCTCATCTACACCCTGCTTGCGCTGGCTGCGATCTGCCTGGCGGAGCTCGGGGCGGCGCCGCAAAACGTGGCATTCTAACATCCCATCGGTGGTGAGCCGTAGGGTGGGCACCATGTGCCCACGCGGACGCCGGCGAACCGCATACGCCCTACGCGCCCAATTTCACGGCGTGTGCGCGCGCGATTTCCGCATCCTTGCGCTGCGCCTCGCGTTGCACGGGCGTGAGCATCGTCGGCCAGCCGATCAGGTGCTGTTCGGCAATCTCGGCCATGCCGACGATCCAGGCCGGATTGTCGTTCAGGCACGGAATGTAGTGATAATCCTGGCCGCCGTTCGATTCGAAGTCGTGGCGGACTTCCATGTTGATCTCTTCCAGCGTCTCCAGGCAGTCGCTGGTAAAACCGGGACACAGGACGTCGATCCGCTTGATGCCGTCCTTCGCCAGCTGCTGGACGGTCGGCGCCGTGTACGGCTGCAGCCATTCGGCCTTGCCGAAGCGCGACTGGAACGTCACGATGTACTGCTCCGGCGTCAGGCGCAGGCGTGCCGCCAGCAGGCGCGCCGTGCGGTGGCATTCGCAGTGGTACGGGTCGCCGAGCAGCAGCGTGCGCTTGGGCACGCCGTGGAAACTCATCACCAGCTTTTCGCCGCGGCCGTGCGTCTCCCAGTACGTCTCCACGGACGCGGCCAGCGCGTCGATATAGCCCTCGTGGTCGTGGTAGTGCTTCACGAGGCGCAGTTCGGGGATGTTGCGCACCTTCTTGAAGTGGTCGAAGACGGCGTCCCAGATCGACGCGGTCGTCGTGCCGGAGTATTGCGGATACGCGGGCAGCACGACGATGCGCTCGACGCCGCGCGCTTTCAGTTCGTCCAGCACGTCCGGCAGCGCGGGCGAGCCGTAGCGCATCGCCATCGCCACGTCGACGTCGTGGTGGCCGCGCTGTTCGAGCAGCGCCTGGAGCTGGTTCGCCTGCCGTTCCGTGTAGACCTTCAGCGGTGAGCCTTCGCGGCTCCAGATCGTCGCGTATTTTTTTGCCGACTGCCCCGAGCGGAACGGCAGGATCGCGAAGTGCAGGATCAAATTCCAGACTGCGCGCGGAATCTCCACCACACGCGGGTCGGACAGGAACTGCTTCAGGTAGCGGCGCACCGCGGGCCGCGTCGGCGCGTCGGGCGTGCCGAGGTTGACGAGGACGATGGCACTCTTCGCGACGGTGCCGTGCTCGTGCACCGGTTCTTTGTTGAATGCCATGGGTCAGGAAGCCAATAGCTCGCGCGCATGCTTGCGCGTGGTCTCGGTGATCTCGATGCCGCCCAACATGCGCGCCACCTCTTCCACGCGGGCCTTGTTGTCGAGCACGTCGATGCGCGACACGGTCTTGCCGCCATCCGTCGTGCCCTTGGCGACCTGGAAGTGCTGGTTCGCCTGGCTCGCGACCTGCGGCAGGTGCGTGACGCACAGCACCTGCCGGCTCTGGCCCAGGCGCTTCAGCAACCGGCCGACGACTTCCGCCACGCCGCCGCCGATGCCCGTGTCGACCTCGTCGAAGATCAAGGTCGGCACCGTCGTCGCGTTCGCCGTGATGACGGAGATGGCCAGCGAGATACGCGCCAGTTCGCCGCCCGACGCCACCTTGGCCAGCGGCCGCGGCGCGACGCCCGCGTGGCCGGCCACGAGGAACTCGACCTGCTCGCAGCCGTACACGGCCGGCTCGCACGGGTTCAGCGCGACGACGAAGCGTCCGCCGCTCATCGACAGTTCCTGCATCGCTTCCGACACCTGCGACGACAGCCGCTGCGCCGCCTGCGCACGCGTCGCGGACAGCTTTTGCGCAGCCGCCATGTAGACGGCCTTCGCCTTCTCTTCCTGCTTGCGCAGGCCGTCCACGTCGCTCGCGTCGGCCAGTTGCTGCAGCTTGGCCTTCAGGGTCGCGTGTTCTTCCGGCAGTTCTTCCGGCGTCACGCGGAACTTGCGGGCCGTGCTGTGGATGGCGTCCATGCGCCCATCGACCTGCGACAGGCGGTCCGGATCGAGCTCGACCTTGTCGACATAGGTGTTCAGCGCGTACACGGCTTCCTGCAGCTGGATGCGCGCCGGCTCCATGCAGTCGAGCACGGCCTGCAGGTCCGCGTCGACACCCGCGAGCTTGGACAACTTCAGGTTCAGCGACGACAGCTGCGACAGGATCGGTTGTTCCGATTCCGACAACGCATTCAGCGCTTCCTGCGCGCCTTCGATCAGGCTCGCCGCATGCGACAGGCGGCTGTGTTCATTCGTGATCTCGGCCCACTCGCCCGGCTTCACCGCGAGTTTATCGAGCTCGCCGACCTGCCACTCGAGGCGCTCGCGTTCCAGCAGCACGTTCTTCGCGTTGGTCTCGAATTCCTCGCGCTGGCGCGCCAGCGCCTTCCACGCTTTATACGCGCTCGCGACTTCCTGCACCTGCGCAGTCGCACCCGGGTCGCGCACGGCGACCTGGTTGTCGAGCAGCGCGCGCTGGGCATCGAGTTTCAATAGCGACTGGTGCGCGTGCTGGCCGTGGATGTCGACGAGCAGCTCGCCCAGTTCGCGCAGCTGGCTGGCCGTCGCCGCGATGCCGTTGATGTAGGACTTGGAGCGGCCGGCGTTGTCGATCACGCGGCGCAGCAGCGCGCCGCCTTCGTCGGTTTCGAACTCGTTCTGCTCCAGCCAGATGCTCGCGGCCTGGGTCAGCGCGAAGTCGGCGCTGATGTCGGCCTTGGCCGCGCCTTCGCGCACCATGCTTGCCTCACCGCGGCCGCCGAGCGCGAGCTGGAGCGCGTCGATCAGGATCGACTTGCCGGCGCCGGTCTCGCCGGTGAACACCGTGAAGCCGTTCGAGAACTCGAGCTCGATCGTATCGACGATGACGAAGTCGCGGATGGTCAGTGTGCGCAACATGAAGAAACAGGTCTCCTGATGGATGCTGGATTTATTTGAGCTTGCCGTCACCGGACGGATATTCGTTCCAGTGCAGCTTCTCGCGCAGGGTGTGGTAATAGCTCCACCCTTCCGGATGCAGGAAGGTGATGGTGTTGGGCGAGCGCGAGATCATGATCTGGTCGCCGTGCTGCAGGCTGGTGAAGGTCTGCATGTCGAAGTTCACGCTGATGTCGCGGCCGTTGATGATCTCGACGACGATGTCGCTCGTGTTCGGCACGACGATCGGGCGGTTGGACAGCGCGTGCGGCGCGATCGGCACCAGCACGATGCCGGCCAGCGTGGGATGCAGCAGCGGGCCGCCGGCCGACAGCGCGTACGCCGTCGACCCGGTGGGCGTCGAGACGATCAGGCCGTCCGAGCGCTGGTTGTACATGAACGTGCCGTCCACCGTGACCTTCAGCTCGGCCATGCCGGCGCCCGAGCCGCGCGCGACGACGACGTCGTTGACGGCGACGGAGCAGTGAATCTCGACGCCGTCGCGCACGACGCGCGCCTCCAGCAGCGAGCGTTCCTCGGCCTTGGCCTTGCCGCTGAGGATCTCGCCCAACGCGGGCAGCATGCGGTCGATGGGGATGTCGGTCATGAAGCCCAGGCGGCCCTGGTTGATGCCGATGAGCGGCACGCGGTAGCGCGCGAGCTGGCGGGCGATGCCGAGCATCGTGCCGTCGCCGCCGACGACGATGGCGGTGCCGCAGTGCGCGCCGATCTCGTCGATGGTCATGGCGGCCACGCCGGCGACCTTCACGTGCCCCGCCGTTTCCTGCTCGAACACGACGCGATAGCCGGCCCCCTGCAGGAAGTCGACGATGGCCTGCACGGGCTCGTCGATCCCGGCCGTGTTGTGCCGTACGACGAGCGCGATGGTTTGTTGCGATTCAGGCGTCACGGACATACGACTCTCGGCAGCAGGTGTTAGGGAGACAGAAGATTAACCGATTCGCCCGGCTTCTGCACTATCGCAACTCAGCAAATACTGTACAAACGCACAGTATAGTTGGGCGGATGGACTTCCGGCAAGCGGACAGTCGAGCCCGCTTCAATGCAGGATGCCGAATGCGAACGCGGCGCCGATCGCCACCCCGACCCCGGTCACGTGCAGCGCCATCAGCACGAGCCAGCGCACGCCGGTCACCAGGCGCGAGCCGCCGTACACGCGCCGCATCGCGACAGGGGTGTAGAGCAGGAGCCACGCCCACAGCACGAAGGAGACGATGCCGACGATATCCGGCACCACCATCAGCAGGGTCAGCGCCAGGAATGCGAACGCATTCACGTGCAGCGCGAACAGCAGGTGTTCGCCGTAGCGCCGTCCCGATCCGAGATACAGGATCTTGAGGTACAGCGCGAACAGCGGCATCATCAGGAACACGGCATACGGCACGTAGCTACCGAAGGCCGTCCGCATCACCTTGTCCCGCTCCGCCGGCGACATCCTCGCGAACCGGTCCGCCTGCTCGCCCCAGTGCTCGTTGACGCTGCCGATGCTCTTGCGCAGGTCCACCGTCCCCTCGGCGATTTCACCCGGCGCGTCTTCGCGCACCAGGCCGCCCTGCCTGTCCGCCTGGCCGTGTGCGGCAACCGGCGCATGTCCCTGCCCGGCCGGTGCCGGGACCTGGTCGTGGCCGCCGTATTTCGCGATCGCGAAGAAAATCAGGCTGAACGTCAGGTACAGGCGCAGCGGCTGGATGTAGCGCACGCGGCGGCCATTGATGTATTCCAAAGTCAGCTGCCCCGGACGGAACAAAAGCAGCAGCAGCGACTTCCAAAGCTTGCCTTCCAGCGCGACGTAATGGCCGATGAACTCGTGCAGGAACTCGCGCGTGCTGGGCGGATGCAGGACCGTTTCCTGGCCACATTCGTGGCAAAAATTACCGGAAACGATGGCCCCGCAGTTCGGGCAATCGCTGGCGGTGTCGTGAGAATGGTTTGTCATATGAACCAGCATGTTAAACAGTTCATTGCAAAAAAGCATCTTCCAATTGCGCGACCGCCTTCGATTCGAAGGATTAGGATTTAATCAATTGAATCGAAGGAGGTTGCTATGGTGCAGGAAGAAAAAGACCGCGTCGTGAACACCGACCGGAAGATCGAGGAGCAGAGCTACAAGCGCGAACCGCACGAGCGCGACGAATCGCCGGACGGGCAAGGCGTCAGGCCGCGCGGCATCATGAAGCAGGCGGCGGAAGATCTCGAGCAAGGCCTCGTCGACACCGATGCGCGCGCGACTCCGGGCGCCAGCGAAGCCGTGAACCCGGCACCGGGCGCCACGGGCCAGGCCAACCCGCAGCCCGACCGCCACCGCGACATGCGCGACCACGATTCGACCATTCCGGACGGAGGGCAAAACCGATGACACCACGTGCCAGGCTTGCGCTCCTGATCCTTCCTCTGCTGGGCGCCGGCATGGCGCACGCCCAGCAGTATCCCGTCGGCTGGGGACCGAATCCGGCCCTGCCGGCACCCGAAAGATCGCTGATCCCGACCATCAACATCGCCGAGGCGGACGCATGGCCGCAAGGCACGCGCCCGACGCCGGCCGCGGGCCTGGCCGTCACCGCGTATGCGACTGGCCTCGACCATCCGCGCTGGCTGTACGTGCTGCCGAACGGCGACGTGCTCGTCGCCGAGAGCAACAAGCCCGGCAATGCGCCCAAGGAAAAAGGCATACGCGCCAAGGTGCAGGGACTGGCGCAGAAGAAGGCGGGCGCCGGCGTCGAGTCGCCCGACAAGATCATCCTGTTGCGCGGCTTCAAGCCAGACGGCACGGCCGATACGAAGACCACGTTCATGCAGGGCCTCACGTCGCCGTTCGGCATGACCCTCGTCGGCAACGAGCTGTACGTCGCGAATGCCGACGCGCTGTGGAAGTTTCCGTATAAATCCGGCGAGACGAGCATCACGGCCAAGGGCACCAAGGTGCTCGACCTGCCCGCGGGGATCAACCACCACTGGACGAAGAACGTCGTCGCCTCGCCCGACGGCAAGAAGCTGTACATCACGGTCGGCTCGAACAGCAACGTGGCCGAGAACGGCATGGAGATCGAAAAGGGCCGCGCCGCCATCTGGGAATACGACCTCGCCAGCGGCAAGTCGCGCATCTACGCGAGCGGCCTGCGCAATCCGAACGGGATGGACTTCCAGCCGCAGACGAAGGCCTTGTGGACCGTCGTCAACGAGCGGGACGAACTGGGCAACGACCTCGTGCCGGACTACATGACGGCCGTGAAGGACGGCGCGTTCTACGGCTGGCCGTACAGCTATTACGGCCAGCACGTCGACACGCGCGTCAAGCCGCAGAATCCCGGCCTCGTCGCGAAAGCGATCCCGCCCGACTATGCGCTGGGCGCGCACACCGCGTCGCTGGGCCTGGCGTTCTACGACGGAGATCTCTTGCCGCAATTCAGGAACGGCGCGCTGATCGGCCAGCACGGCTCGTGGAACCGCAAGCCGCACTCCGGCTACAAGCTCGTGTTCGTGCCGTTCACCGACGGCAAGCCGAGCGGTCCGCCGCAGGACGTCCTGACGGGCTTCCTCGGCAAGGACGAGCACGCGTACGGGCGCCCGGTCGGGGTCGCGGTCGACCGGACCGGGGCCATCCTGCTGGCGGATGACGTCGGCAACATTGTCTGGCGGATCACTCCGGCCGCCACTAACCAGGGAGCAAAACAATGATCAAACGGAAGGGAAGCGCCGTCTGGAGCGGCGGACTGAAAGATGGCAAGGGCACCGTGTCCACGCAGAGCGGCGTCCTCGACCAGGCACAATACGGCTTCAACACCCGCTTCGAAAATGGCGCGGGCACGAATCCGGAAGAATTGCTGGCGGCCGCGCACGCCGGCTGCTTCACGATGGCGTTGTCGGCCCAGCTGGGCGAGGCCGGCATGACGGCGCAGAAGCTGGAGACGACGGCCACCGTGTCGCTGGACAAGGCCGACGGCGGCTTCGCGATCCCGGCCGTGCACCTGGAGCTCGTCGCCACGATTCCCGGCGCGAGCGAGGAAGCGTTCCAGGAAGCGGCGCGCAAGGCCAAGGAAGGGTGTCCGGTGTCGAAGCTGTTCAATGCGAACATCACGCTGGACGCGAAACTGCAAGCGTAAACACAGGGCGTGCCGCATCGCGCGGCACGCCTGCACAAATCCTTTCAAGCGCATAGAATTCCTGCTTTCCCTCCCAATCAACAAAGCAACAAGGACAACCATGCGCCTCCTGCACACCATGCTTCGCGTCGGCGACCTGCAGCGCTCCATCGATTTCTACACCAAGGTGCTCGGCATGAAACTGCTGCGCACGAGCGAGAATCCGGAATACAAATACACGCTGGCCTTCGTCGGCTACGGCAACAATCCGGACCATGCGGAACTCGAGCTGACCTATAACTGGGGCGTCGACAAGTACGACATGGGCTCGGCCTACGGCCACATCGCGATCTCGGCCGACGACATCTATAAAACCTGCGACCAGGTCCGCGCGGCCGGCGGCAACATCACGCGCGAGCCGGGCCCGGTCAAGGGCGGCACGACGGTGATCGCCTTCATCACCGATCCGGACGGCTACAAGGTCGAACTGATCGAGCGCGCCGACAACGCCGGCGGCGGCGGCCTCGGCAGCTAATTACCCACCCTGCTACAATCACCGCGCCCGTTTCGCGACGGGCGACAATTTAATACGTCTTCGGGGCGGGGTGAAATTCCCCACCGGCGGTATGGCCATCACGATGGCCGAGCCCGCGAGCGCCTGCGGTTGCAGGGTCAGCAGACCTGGTGAGATGCCAGGGCCGACGGTATAGTCCGGATGAAAGAAGATGTGCGTCATCATGCGTACGCTGTGCCGCCAGGCATGGGCGTGCGCGTCGTTTCGCTTTGCCCTGATGCGTTTTTCGCTTTGCGCCTTTGTGTGCCAATTTTTTGCGAGGAGCGTCTCAATGACCACCCAAACTTTTACTCTATATAGCGAGGATCTCGACGGCCGCATCGCCGCCGCCCTCGATGCCACCCGTGCGGGCATTCCCGTGATCCTGCTCGACGATTTCGACCGCGAGAACGAAGCGGACCTGATCGTCGCGGCCGAAAAACTGACCGTCGCTTCCATGGCGCTGATGATCCGCGAATGCAGCGGCATCGTGTGCCTGTGCCTGTCGGCCGACAAGATTCGCGCGCTCGACCTGCCGCCGATGGCGGCGGACAACGGCAGCCGCTACGGCACGCCGTTCACCGTCTCGATCGAAGCGCGCGACGGCGTGACCACGGGCGTGTCCGCAGCCGACCGCGTGACGACGATCCGCGCGGCCATCGCGCCGGATGCGAAGCCGTCCGACCTCGTGCGTCCGGGCCACGTGTTCCCACTCCGTGCCAACCCGGCCGGCGTGCTGGGCCGCAAGGGCCACACGGAAGGTTCCGTCGACCTGGCCGTGCTGGCCGGCCTGCAGCCGGCGGCCGTGTTGTGCGAGCTGATGAACGAGGACGGCACGATGATGCGCGGCGACGCCATCGAACGCTTCGCGCGCGAACGCGGCTTTCCGATCCTCACCATCGCCGAGCTGATCGCCTGGCGGTCGCGCAACGAGCAGCAAGCCGCGTAGACCGCCTCACTTCCTGGGCTTGAGCAATGCCAGGCCCTGGTTGGTGCGCACGACGATGTAGCCGTCGTCGGCCACCGCCAGCGCGTGCACGAGCACGAGGCCGGCCGGCGGCGCATGGAGGCGGTCGTTCAGGTCGACGAGGCCGTCCCTGCGGGTCCAGGACACGGCATGCGCCTCGGTCGCCGTCGCGGACGCACCGACAACGAGGCCGCTCGCATTGATCGCCTCCGCGGTCGAGAAATTGCCGCCCGGGAGAGCGCCGATGCTCGTCATGGTCGTGCCGTCGTGGACGAAGCCGCGGTTGCTGCCGTCGGCAGTTGCGGAAATGCCGATGACGAGGCCCGCACCATTGATCGCAACGGCTTCCGCGCCGGCGCCGCCGAGCGTGCCGATGTCGCGGATCTTGCCCAGCTCGTACAGGAACGCCCCGATCGGCCCCTCGCCGTTGCGGAACCAGCCCGTGACCTGGCCGGCATCGTTGATGTCGACGGCCACGGAATTGCCGACCGGCGAGCCGAGATCGACCAACGGTCCGCCCGTGCGGCTGTCGTACAGGAAGGCGTGGAACCAGGCATTGCCCGGGCCGTACGAATAGCCCACCACCACGCCCAGGTTGTTCAGCCCGTTTCCGAACGAATTCCCGCCGAGCGAACCGAGGTCGTTCAGCTTCTTGCCGTCGTACAGGAACGCGTGGGTCTGCCCGGCGGCCGTCGCCGCCCAGCCCGTGATCTGGCCGCAATGGGTGATCACGGTGCCTTCGGATTCGCTGCCGCCGAGCGTGCCCAGGTCGTGCATGGTGCCGTCGTACAGGAAGGCATGCACGAGGCCGGCCTTTGTCGTGGACCAGCCCGTCACATGACCGCAGGCGTTCACTGCCATGGCCTGGGAGAAATCGCCGCCGAGCGTGCCCAGCCCGATCGTCTTGCTGCCGTCGTAGAGGAATGCGTGCGCGACGCCGTCCGCGCCGCGCGACGTGCCGGCGACGATGCCGCCGTTCGCGATGCCGCGGCGCGTGACCTCGCCATACGCGATGCCCGGCAGGCCGATCGGGATGACGTCGTAGGTAGGTCCCGTGTCACCGGGACCGGGCCCGGGCCCGCCCGGATTGCCGTGATGGTGGCCACCGCCGCAGGCGGTCAGCGTCAGTGTGAATGCGAGCGCAGCGGCGGATGCGGATGCGCGGGAGAACGTGAACATGGCGACCTCGCTTTCGAATGGTTCACGCTTGAGTGTAGGAGTGCGTGTCGCGCGAGTTCGATGAATGAGGAGCTTGCTTGGGGCGTCTCAAGCGAGATTTTCGAGGGCAATAAAAAACGGCGCATCGAGCGCCGTCTTTTCAAACCGGGGTCAGAGCCCGTTTTCAGGAAATTGCCAAAAATCGGGCTCTGACCCCGGTGTTCAAGGCTGCTGCAGCAACGCGTTGATCGGCTGCAGGTCTTCCTCGCGCAGCGAACCCGCCGCGGCCTTCAGCTTCAGGCCGGCCAGGATCGTGTTGTAGCGCGCCCGCGCGAGGTCGGTGCGGGTCTGGTACAGCTGGCGCTGCGCGTTCAGCACGTCGATGTTGATACGCACGCCGACCTGGTAACCGAGCTTGTTCGATTCCAGCGCGGAATTGCTCGACACTTCGGCCGCTTCCAGCGCCTTCACTTGCGCGAGGCCGCTGTTCACGCCGAGGAACGATTGGCGCGCCACCAGCGCGGCGTTGCGGCGGTTCGCTTCCAGGTCGTTGCGGGCCTTGTCTTCCAGCGCGATCGATTCGCGCACCTTGCTCGTCACTGCAAAACCGTTGAAGATCGGGATGCTGTACTGGATGCCGATGGAGTTGCTCGTGGTCTTGCCCGACTGGATCGTCTGGCCATTGACGTCGCGGTGCAGCGACGATGCGACGAGGTCCACGGTCGGATAGTGGCCGGCGCGGTTCTTCGAGATGTCGCGCTTGGCCGATTCCAATTGCAGCTGGGCCACGGTCACGGCGTAGTTCTGGTTCTCGGCGGCGGACACCCACTGGTCGACGTTGATCGGCTGCGGCGCCGTCAGGGACACGCCCGTGCGCAAGGTCGCCAGCGTGGACGGCGGCGTGCCGATGATGGCTTGCAGCGCCGTCTTCTTGGTTTCCAGATCGTTGACGGCAGCAATTTCCTGAGACACCACGAGGTCGTATGCGGCCTGCGCTTCATGGGTGTCGGTGATGGTCTGCGTGCCGACTTCGAAGTTGCGCTTGGCGGAAGCCAGCTGCTCGGTCACGGCGACTTTTTGTGCGCGCGTGGATTCCAGCGTGTCCTGGGCGGCCAGCACGTCGAAATAGGCTTGCGCGACGCGCGTGATCAGGTCCTGCTGGGCCTGGGCGAACTGTGCTTCGGAAATGGCTTGCGACAGCTTGCTCTGCTGGTAGGTTTGCCAGCGGTCCCAGTGGAACAGCGGCTGCTGCAGGGTCACCTGGATCTCGTTGGTGCGCAGGTTGCTGCCGGGGCTCGGTACGTTGTTCCACGGGTCGGTGCTGCTGTTGTTCTTGGTGATGTCGCCATTGATGCCGACGGTCGGCAGCAGGCCGGCTCGCCCCTGGGTGATACGTTCGCGACCCGCCGCGGCGGACGCGCGGGCGCTGGCATATGTGGCGTCGTTCGCCAATGCCTGCTGGTACACCTGGATCAGATCGGCCGCCTGGGCATTGAGCGAAAACGCGCTGGCCAACAGTACGGCGATGAGGGGCTTCTGCATTACTTTCTCCGTCGGAGTCATCAATAGTTAAGGACGCAGAGTCAATACTTCGGCATCGAAGGGTCGACCTGCACGGCCCAGGCGTGTATCCCGCCTGTAAGGTTGGTAATGTTGCTGAATCCGTTGCGCTCCAGGAAGGCGGCCACCTGCATGCTGCGTGCGCCGTGGTGGCACACGCAGACGATGTCCTGGCCGTCGTCCAGCTCGCTCACGCGGATCGGAATCAGGTTCATCGGGATCTGGGTCGAGCCTTCGAGATGGCAGGTCTCGAATTCCCAGTTTTCCCGAACGTCGAGCAGCAGCGGCTGCGGACGCGACGAGTCGGCCAGCCAGGCGGCCAACTCGGGGGCGGTAATGTGCTGCATGCGTCGTTCGCCTCTCAGAACTGGAAGTGCGACGGCACCGGGGCGCCCGTCAGGTAGCGCACGTTGGTCTCGAACACCTTGACCGTGCTGTAGGCGTTGTCGCCGGTACGGGTGATGATCGAGGCTTCCATCACCGGTGCCTGGCCGACGATGGCGGCGATGCGGCCACCCACCTTCACCTGCTTCAGGATCGCTTCCGGCAGCACTTCCAGCGCGCCCGAGATCACGATCACGTCGTACGGCGCACCTTTTTCCCAGCCCTGGGCGCCGTTGCCGACTTCGACGGTCACGTTGTGGACGCCGGCATTGGCCAGGTTCTTCTTGGCCTGTTCCGCCGTTTCCGGATTGATTTCCACGGTGGTCACCTTGGCGGCGCGGTGCGCCAGCAGGGCGGCCATGTAGCCCGAACCCGTACCGATTTCCAGCACGGTCTCGTGCTTCTTCACACCTGTTTCCTGCAGGATGCGCGCCTCGAACTTCGGCGCCAGCATGGCGTCACCGCCCGGCAGCGGGATCTCGACGTCGGCGAACGCCAGGTTCTGGTACGCTGCCGGCACGAACTGTTCGCGCTTGACGACGTGCAGCAGGTCGAGCACATCCTGGTCCAGCACGTTCCACGGACGGATCTGCTGTTCGATCATGTTGAAGCGGGCTTGTTCGATATTCATCTTTAGACTCGGTGGGAAAATAAATAATCCGATATTTTATCGTTGAACGGCTTCAGCAAACATATCTTAACGACATGGGGCTGAGTGCCAGCGGAAATTGCGACAGTCTGCAGTTTCCGGGGCATGAACCCCGGAAAACAGCGTCTTGACGTAGGAAAACGGGGTCAAACGGGAGGCGCGGCCGGCAGGAGGCCATGCAGCGCCATGTCGAGGAAGGTGTCGAGGAAGGCCAGCGGCTCCAGCTCCGCACGCGGGCACGGGCCGACCGAATGCTTCCAGATGATCAGGGTGAGCATCGGGGCGACGAGCACCTGGGTCATCGTGTTGACGTCGATCTTGCGGAATTCGCCGCGCGCGATGCCCCGTTCGAGCATCGACGCCATGGCATTGGTGCCGCGGGTGATCACTTCTTCCTGGTAAAAGCGGGCCAGTTCCGGGAAATTGTCCGCTTCGGCCATGACGAGCTTGATGATGCCGGAGGCCTTGGTCGCGCCCAGCCGCTGCCACCAGGAGTGGATCAGCTGGCGCAGCAGGTCGGCACTGTGGCCGTCGAACTCGGCGACGGACGCCTCCGCCTCACCGATCACGGGCACGATATTGCTGCGCACGACGGCCTTGAACAGCTCTTCCTTGTTCTCGTAATACAGGTACAAGGTGCCCTTGGACACGCCGGCGCGGCGCGCGACGTCTTCCAGGCGTGTGGCGGCGTAGCCACGCTCGACGAACAGGTCGATGGCCGCCTCCAGCAACTCCTGGGGCCGCGCGTCCTTACGGCGCTCCCAGCGCGGCTTGGTGTCAAAAGGGCATGGCATGCTTCTGTCCGACAACTAACTATTGAGTCAGCAAATATAGACCTGGGGATAGGGACAGTCAAGAACGGCCGCCTTCACCGTAGTATACTGTCTGCTTGCCTGTCCCCGGTCTTTACATGCATATCCCGCCTTCTCCTGTTTCCTGCCGCCCCGGCTGCGGCGCCTGCTGCATCGCGCCGTCGATCACGTCTCCGATTCCAGGCATGCCAAACGGCAAACCTGCGGGCGTGCGTTGCGTGCAGCTGGACGAGCACGACGGCTGCAAGATTTTCGGGCAGCCGGGCCGCCCGCGCGTGTGCGGCAGCCTGCCGCCGTCGCGCGAGATGTGCGGCGACACGCGCGAGCACGCGATGTTCTTCCTGGCCGAACTGGAGCGCTTGACAGCCTGACATGGCGACACGGTAACTCGACGGCAGTCCCCTTCCTCATGGTAAGCTTGCGGCCCGCGCAATATCTGCCGCGCACGCGTCCCCAACCCTACCGAACCGCACACACCAATGGATATCATTCTCGCCCTGAAAGCGATCATCATGGGCCTCGTCGAGGGCTTCACCGAATTCCTGCCGATCTCGTCCACCGGACACCTGATCCTGGCCGGTAGTCTGATCAATTTCACTGGCGAAGTGGCCCAAGTGTTCGAAATCGCCATCCAGGCCGGCGCGATCCTGGCCGTGATGTGGGAATACCGTGCGCGCATCGGTGCCGTGCTGGGTGGCATCACGTCCGATCCGCGCCAGCAAAAGCTCGTCATCAACCTGATCGTCGCGTTCCTGCCGGCGGCCGTGCTGGGTTTCCTGTTCAGCAAGGCGATCAAGGCACACCTGTTCGCGCCGGTGCCCGTGGCCCTGGCGTTCATCGTCGGCGCGTTCGTGATCCTGTGGGCGGAGCGCCGCCACAAGGTGCTGCCGGGCGCGCACCGCATCCAGACCGTGGACGACATGAGCATCCTCGACGCGTTCAAGGTCGGCTGCGCCCAGTGCTTCGCGCTGATCCCGGGCACGAGCCGGTCGGGTGCGACGATCATCGGCGGCATGCTGTTCGGCCTGTCGCGCACGGCCGCGACGGAGTTCTCGTTCTTCCTCGCGATTCCCACGCTGCTGGCCGCGACCGTGTATTCCGTCTTCAAGGCGCGCCACGACCTGCACGCGTCCGACCTGCCGCTGTTCCTGATCGGCGGCGTGGCGGCGTTCATTTCCGCCTTCCTGTGCGTACGTTGGCTGTTGCGCTTCATCAGCACGCACGACTTCACGGGCTTCGCCTGGTACCGTATCGTGTTCGGTGTGGTCGTGTTGATCACCGCCCATTTCGGCTGGGTGGTCTGGGCCGAATAATTCGAGAGCAGCAAGTACCATCATGACGAGCGACATCGAGCAACGCGCGCTGCAGATCCTGCAGACGGTCTTCGGCTACCCCGCCTTCCGCGGTCAGCAGGCCGACATCGTCGAGCACGTGGCGTCCGGCGGCGATGCGCTCGTGCTGATGCCCACCGGCGGCGGCAAGTCGCTGTGCTACCAGATTCCCGCGCTGCTGCGCGACGGCGTCGGCGTCGTCGTCTCCCCGCTGATCGCGCTGATGCAGGACCAGGTCGACGCGCTGGCCGAAGTGGGCGTGCGCGCCGCGTTCCTGAACTCGACGCAGACGTTCGAAGAGACCCTGCGCATCGAACGCATGGTGCGCACCGGGGAGCTGGACCTCGTCTACGTGGCGCCCGAGCGCCTGATGACGCCGCGCTGCCTGGAACTGTTCGAGTCCGCGCACATCTCGCTGTTCGCCATCGACGAGGCGCACTGCGTGTCGCAATGGGGCCACGACTTCCGGCCCGAATACATCCGCCTGTCAATCCTGCACGAGCGCTTCCCGCACGTGCCGCGCATCGCGCTGACGGCAACCGCCGACCAGCTCACGCGCGCGGAAATCGCCCAGCGCCTGCAGCTGGAAGAGGCGCGGCAGTTCGTGTCGTCGTTCGACCGCCCGAACATCCGCTATTCCATCGTCGAAAAGACGAACGGCCGCAAGCAGCTGCTCGACTTCATCACGGCGGAACACCCGGGCGACTCGGGCATCGTCTACTGCCTGTCGAGAAAAAAGGTCGAGGAGACGGCGGAATTCCTCAACGAGAACGGCATCCGCGCCCTGCCCTATCACGCGGGCATGGAGTATTCGCTGCGGGCCGACAACCAGGCGCGCTTCCTGCGTGAAGACAACATCGTGATGGTGGCCACCATCGCGTTCGGCATGGGCATCGACAAGCCGGACGTGCGCTTCGTCTGCCACCTCGACCTGCCGAAATCGCTCGAGGGCTATTACCAGGAAACGGGCCGCGCGGGCCGCGACGGCCTGCCGTCCAATGCCTGGATGGCCTATGGGTTGCAGGACGTCGTGCTGCAGCGCCGGATGATCGACGAGTCCGAGGCCGACGAGAATTTCAAGCGCGTGCTGTCGTCGAAGCTCGACGCGATGCTGGGCCTGTGCGAGACGCTCAGCTGCCGGCGCATGCGCCTGCTCGAATACTTCGGCGAGCGCTCCGGCCCGTGCGGCAACTGCGACACCTGCCTCATTCCGCCGACGTCGTTCGACGCGACGGTGCCCGTGCAAAAGCTGCTGTCGGCCATCTACCGCGTCGACCAGCGCTTCGCGGCCGGCCACGTGATCGACGTGCTGCGCGGCGTGTCGTCCGAACGCATCGTCCAGTGGCACCACGACAAGCTGACCGTGTTCGGCGTGGGCGCCGAGCGCGGCGAGCAGGAATGGCGCGCCATCGTGCGCCAGACGATCGCCCTGGGCCTCGTCACCGTCGACCACGACGCGTTCAGTTCACTCAAGCTGACGGAAGCGGCGCGGCCGGTGCTGAAAGGCGAGCAGAAAGTGCAGCTGCGCCAGTACCAGAAGCCCGTGAAACCCAAGCGCACGTCGACGCCGCGCGGCAGTTACGAGGAAGTCGAGCTGTCGAAGTCCGAGCAGGCGATCTTCGACAAGCTGCGCTGGTGGCGCGTCGAGACGGCGCGCGCGCACGGCGTGCCCGCGTACGTCGTGTTCCAGGACGCCACGCTGCGCGAGATCGCCAAGGTCAAGCCGGTGTCGCTCGACCAGTTGCGCGGCGTCTCGGGCGTCGGCGAGAAGAAGCTGACGTCCTACGGCGACGAGATCGTCGGGATCATCAGCGAGATGGTTTGAGGTGTTTTTTTCGTGGGCACCGTGATTGATGCCCCCGGCATCAATCACCCCACGCGTCGTTATCTCCTCGTGAAGACGAGGTCCCACACGCCGTGGCCGAGTTTGAGGCCGCGGTTCTCGAACTTGGTCAGCGGCCGGTACGACGGCTTTTCCGCATAGCCCTCGGCCGTGTTCTGCAACGCCGGCTCGTTGCCCAGCACTTCCAGCATCTGCACCGCGTAATCTTCCCAGTCCGTCGCGCAATGGATGTAACCGCCCTGCGCCAGCTTCTGGCACAGCAGTTGCACGAACGGCGGCTGGATCAGGCGGCGCTTGTTGTGGCGCGCCTTGTGCCACGGGTCGGGGAAGAAGATGTGCACGCCCGCCAGCGAACCGTCGGCGATCATGTTGTTCAGTACCTCGACGGCATCGTGCTGGATGAGGCGCAGGTTCTGGATGTCCTGTTCGCCGGCCAGTTTCAGCAGGCTGCCCACGCCCGGCGTGTGCACTTCGACACCGACGAAATCCTTGTCCGGCATCGCCTTCGCGATGTGCGCCGTCGTGTCGCCCATGCCGAAGCCGATCTCCAGGATCAGCGGCGCGGTGCGGCCGAACGGGGCGTGGAAATCGAATTGGGCCTTGCGGTACTCGATCAGGTAATGCGGACCATACGCTTCCAGCGCGCGCGCCTGGCCGGTCGACAGGCGGCCGGCGCGGGTGACGAAACTGCGGATGCGGCGGTCGGTCGGGTCGTAGAGCATCGGGCGGCCCTGCTCGTTGGTAGGCGTATCGGCGGACATGGGGAATGAAAGAATGAGGAAAAAACGGGCGCCATTATAACCCGGCGCTTTCCGGCCGCGATCTCGGACATAATGCATCTGTTGCAACCAGGAGCCACCGATGCGCCAGCAGACCCACCCGATCGCCACCGAAGACAACGTCGCCGCCTACCGCCTGACCTCCTTCCACTACGGTACGCCAGGCAGCGGCAGGAAGGTCTACATCCAGGCCTCGCTGCACGCGGACGAGGTCCCCGCGATGCTCGTCGCGCACGTGCTGCGCCGTGAGCTCGGCCGGCTGGATGCGGAGAACAAGGTCACCGGCGAGATCATCCTGGTGCCGGCCGCGAATCCGATCGGGCTGTCGCAGGTGATCCACGGCGCGCCGTTCGGGCGTTTCGACCTCGCTACCGGCACCAATTTCAACCGCTCGTACCGGCACGTGGCCGCGGCGTTGAAGGCGTCGCTGCAGGACAAGCTCGGCGCGGATCCCGCCGCCAACGCGGCCCTCGTGCGCGAGCACGCGCGCCGCGAGGTGGCCGCATGGCTGCCATCGAGCGCGACGGAAGAGCTCAAGAAGACGCTGCTGGGCATGGCGATCGACGCCGACATCATGCTCGACCTCCACTGCGACAACGAGGCCGTGCTGCACATGTACACGGGCACGCCGCTCGCCGGGCGGGTAAAACCGCTGGCCGCGCTGATGGGCGCGCACGCCGTGCTGCTGGCGACGGAATCCGGCGGCGAGCCGTTCGACGAAGCGTGCAGCCGCGTGTGGTGGGAACTGGCGGAACACTTCGGCGGCCGCTTCCCGATCCCGTCCGGCTGCGTGGGCGTGACGGTCGAGCTGCGCGGCGAGAACGACGTGCGCTACGACCTGGCCGAACGGGACGCGCACGCGCTGCTGCAATACCTGGCGCGCGAAGGCGTCGTCGACCTGCCCGTCGCGCCGCTGCCGGCGCCGCTGTGCGAACCGACGCCACTGGAAGGCGTGGAACCGCTGCACGCGCCACATGCGGGGGTGCTCGTGTTCCTGAAAAAACTGGGCGACCAGGTGCAGGCGGGCGACGCCGTCGCCGACATCGTCGATCCGGTCAGCGGCAGGACGACGACCCTGCGGCCCACGCAGTCGGGCGTGCTGTTCGCCAGTACGGCGCATCGGCATCTGCTGCGCGGGATGCACGTCTGCAAGATCGCGGGGGCGGAGGCTTGGCGGACGGGGAGTCTGTTGGGCGCCTGAACCGTCATTCCCGCGCACGCGGGAATCCATGCTGAGGCGCAGGATTCGGAAGCTCAGCATGGATCCCCGCTTTCGCGGGGACGACGACTAGGCGGCCAGCGCTTCCTTGAACAGGTAACGCTGCGCCAGCAACGGCGCGATCGCCGCCGCCGGCAGCGGCCTCGCAACAAAATACCCCTGCACCTCGTTGCACTTCAGCGCACGCAGGATCTGCAGCTGCTCCTCGTTCTCGACGCCTTCCGCCACGACTTCCATCCCGAGCGCGTGCGCCATCGACACGATGGCCTGGAAGAACACGGTGCCTTCGCGCGAGCGTCCCAGTTCGGCCGTGAACGAGCGGTCGACCTTCAGGACGTCCATCTTCATGCGCTGCAGCTGCGACAGCGACGAGTAGCCGGTGCCGAAATCGTCGACGTGCAGCTTGACGCCCAGCGCGCGGATCGCGGCCAGCTCGGCGAGGATCTCGGCCTGGTCGCCCATCATCGCGGACTCCGTGATCTCCACTTCGAGCAGGCCGGCCGGCACGGCGTGGCGGGCCAGCGCGTCTTCGAGCTCGCGCTGCACGCTGCCGCGCAGGAACTGCTTCGGCGAGACGTTGATCGACACCGGCACCGGCACGGCGCCGTGCGCGCGCCAGGCCGCCAGCTGGGCGCAGGCCTGGTCGATCACGATGGCGCCGATCGGCACGATCAGGCCGCTGGATTCGGCCAGCGGGATGAATTCGTCCGGGCGGATCATGCCCAGCTGCGGATGCTCCCAGCGCAGCAGCGCTTCCATGCTCAGGAGCTCGCCCGTGCACGTGTCCACGCGGGGCTGGTAGTGCAGCACGAACTGGCGCTTGTCGATCGCTTCCAGCAGGCGCTGGCGCAGCTGGGTGCGCGTCTTGAGGATGTTCGACTGCGCGGGGTCGAAGAAGCGGTACTGGCCCTTGCCCTCGGCCTTGCCCGCGTACATGGCGATGTCGCCGTGGCGGATCAAGGTGGCCGCATCGAGGCCGTCGCGCGGGTACACGGCGATGCCGACCGAGGCGCCGATCATGTGCTGGTCGTCGGCGATCGGGAACGGTTTACTGAAGGCTTCGACGATGCGCGTGGCGACGATGGCCACCTGCTGGTCGCTGTCGAAGGGGCTCAGCAAGACGACGAATTCGTCGCCGCCGAAACGCGCCACGCTGTCGCCCGGACGCAGTTGCGACAGCAGGCGCTCGGCCGCCAGCTGGAGCAGGCGGTCGCCGACGGCGTGGCCGTGCGTATCGTTGACCTGCTTGAATTCGTCGAGGTCGATGAACAGCAGCGCCGCGCCGTGGTCGCCGTCGTCCGCGCGCGCCAGCGCCACGGGCACGAAGTTCAGGAACCAGTGGCGGTTCGGCAGGCCGGTGAGGCTATCCTCGTTGGCCAGGCGCGCGAGCTGGGATTCGTGTTCCTTGCGCTCGCTGATGTCCTGCAGGGTGACGGCGAGGTTGTCGCCCACGCGCACGATGCGGCGATGGCCCCAGCGGATGTTCAGCCGGTTGTTGTCGGGCATGCGCCGGTCTTCCTGGTGGAAGCCGACGGCCAGCGCCGTACGGTAATTGGCGGTCAGGTCGTCGAAGGACTTGCCGTGGTGGAGCTGCGAAATCAGGCTGCCGACGAGTTGCGCGTGCGTCGTGCCGTAGAAGAAGGCGCCGCGCTCGTTGCAGTCGACGATGCGGAAGTCGACCGTCTGCCCCTTGCGGTCGCGCACCGGCGCGATCATGTAGAAACCGTCGTTGCCGCTGTCGGTGGCCGTGCGGTAGGCGCGCTGGATCTCGGCCCGCTCGCGCGCCCGCGCCGCCGCGCGCAGCGACAGCATGCTCGCACCCAGCGCCAGCAGGGTCAGCACGGCGGTGGCCACCAGCGTGTGGTTGCGGCTGTCCGTCCAGTAGGCGTCGGCCGCTTCCAGCACGGCCGTATGCGACAGCGCGACGAGGGCCACGAGCGGATACGCGCCGGAGCGGCGCCAGCCCAGCACGCGCGGCTCGCCGT
>NZ_JBKYMO010000004.1:0-53404 GCF_047302915.1 Massilia sp. CT11-108
TTTTTAAAAAAAAAAAAAAAAAACCCCCCAAAAACCCCCCCCCCAAATTTTTCCGCGGCCCTGGTTTTTCTTGTTTCAAAAAAACCCGGGGGCGCGTTTTCCGGGGCCCCCCGCTTTCGGGAATGAAGCTGTGTAGACTAGACTGTAAGGATCAGTGCGATCCCACCGCTGCGGCCTGCGCACGCTGCCTGCGTGCCGCCAGCTCGCCCTTCGTCGGGCGCGGGCGCACCACCAGTACCAGCGCGCGTACGATGCCGACCAGCAGGGGGCGGAAGAACATCAACACGCCGCCCAGCAGGGTCAGCTGGACCATGCACAAGAGCAGGTGGGTGAAGGGCAGAGCCAGCACCGGGGTCTGGAAAAGGGTGTCGGAGAAGGACATGGGAAGACTAAGTAGCAAGCTGATCTATTCGTTCGATGTCACTATAGTGCAACGCAACATATAAATCTAATTACACTTGGTAATAGCTATTATATTGATCGTGAATGGAAATCGGGTACACTTACCGTACCGACAAACCATTTATTGCCCGTCCTGAACGGAGTCCCATGAGCTTCCTCACGCTTGATCTGAACCTGCTCCGCGTCTTCGACGCCGTCATGACCGAGCAAAACCTGACACGCGCCGCCGGTCACCTCGCGATGACCCAGCCGGCCGTCTCGAACGCCATCAAACGCCTGCGCGAAAGCCTCGGCGACGAATTGCTGATCCGCACGGCCTACGGTGTGAAACCGACGCCGCGCGCGGAAGCGCTGTGGCCCGCCGTGCGCCAGGCGCTGGCCGCGCTGGAAGCGGCCGTGATGCCGGAAACCTTCGACGTTTCCAAGGCCCAGGCGACGTTCCGCATGGCGATGGCCGACGCCACTGCCGCCCTGTGGCTGCCTTCTCTGGTGCGGTCGATCGAAAAAGAGGCGCCGGGCGTCAACATCCGCATGGTGCCGCTGACCACGCGCGAACCGCGGCCGATGCTGCTGCGCGGCGACATCGACCTGGCCGTCGGCTTCTTCCCCGGCGTCGCGGCCCAGCTGTCGTACGAAACGGGCTCGCCGATCCGTCACGAGCGCCTGTATTCGGGAGAATACGTCGTCGTGATGCGCAAGAATCACCCGCTCGCACAGGGCACGCTCTCCCTCGACGATTATTGCAAGGCGAACCACCTGCTGGTGAGCTTCTCGGGCCGCGCCCACGGCCTCGTCGACGAAGCGCTGGCGCAGCTCGGCCGCGAGCGCCGCATCCTGCTGACCGTGAACCAGTTCTTCACGGCCGGCCGCGTGGTCGCGAACTCGGATCTGGTCACGGTGTTGCCGAAGCACCTGATCGCGTCGACCGGTGCGGCCGAACAACTGATCTGGCGCGAGCTGCCGTTCCAGCTGCCGGCCGTGCACCTGGACATGCTCTGGCACGAACGCGACGGCCGCAGCCCGGCCCACCGCTGGCTGCGCAAGAACCTGGAAAACCTGTCCGCTTCGGCGCAAAAAATGCTTCCGCAGAAGTCGGAAACGTCGGAAAAGATGGAAAAGATTGCCTGAAGATACAACGCCCTGCCTGCCAGGGCGTTTTTCATTTGATGGGCAGCTTGGTCGTGTTCTTGACTTCTTCCATCACCGCATACGTGTGCGTCTCGCGCACGCCTTTCTGCAGCAGTGTCTTGCCGAGGAATTCGCGGTAAGCTGCCATGTCTTTCACGCGCGCCTTGACGAGGTAATCGAACCCGCCGGCCACCATGTGGCATTCGAGCACTTCGGGAATCAATTGCACGCTCTGCTTGAACGCGTCGAAGACTTCCGGGGTGGTGCGGTCCAGCACCACTTCGATGAACACCAGCAGCGACACGTCCAGCAGCTGCGGATTCAGCTGGGCCGTATAGCCCATGATGTAGCCGGACTCGTGCAGCTTGCGCACCCGCTCGAGGCAGGCGGCGGGCGACAGGTTGACCCGTGCGGCGAGCTCGACGTTGCTGATACGCCCGTCGCTCTGTAGTTCGGCCAGGATTTTCTTGCTGATCTTGTCCAGCATGTGTTCTCTCTCCACTATAAATATTATTTGGTGAAATTCTCTCACCAAAAACTATCTATTGCTAGTCTTCTGTAAAAACAGAATTAATCCAGAAGATTTCCTTCTACAATCGAATCATTGATCCGCACTCCAGACCGGCGTTTGCCGGTGCTCGTCCTCATCCATTTTTTCCTGACCGTTCATGAACATTGCCGCCTTCCCGGCTTCCACCTACGTCCCTTTCGACGCCCTGCAGGCCGAAACCCGCCGCGAACAGACGCCGCTGCGTGCGGCGATCACCGCCGCCTACCGCCGTGACGAGACCACCGCCGTGGAATGGCTGCTTGCGCAAGGTGCCAGCGCCAACGGCGACGCCTACATGCTGGCGCACCGCCTCGTGTCGGCCGTGCGCGAAAAACGTACGCGCTCGTCGGGCGTGGATGCGCTGATGCACGAATTCTCGCTGTCGTCGGAAGAAGGCGTCGCACTGATGTGCCTGGCCGAAGCGCTGCTGCGCATACCCGACACGGAAACGGCCGACCGCCTGATCGCCGACAAGATCAGCAAGGGCGACTGGAAAAAACACCTGGGCGAATCGCCGTCGCTGTTCGTGAACGCCGCCACGTGGGGCCTGCTCGTCACCGGCAAGCTCGTGTCGTCCAGCAGCGAGAAGGGCCTCGGTGCCGCGTTGACCCGCATGATCGCCAAAGGCGGCGAACCGCTGATCCGCAAGGGCGTCGACCTCGCGATGCGCATGCTGGGCAACCAGTTCGTCACCGGCCAGACAATAGCCGAAGCCTTGAAGAACAGCGTCGAAAACGAAACCCGCGGTTACCGCTATTCCTACGACATGCTGGGCGAAGCGGCGCTGACGGAATCCGACGCCGACAATTACTATGCCTCATACGAAGCGGCCATCCACGCGATCGGCAAGGCCTCCAATGGCCGCGGCATCAAGGACGGTCCGGGCATCTCGATCAAGCTGTCGGCCCTGCATCCGCGCTACAGCCGCGCGCAATATGCCCGCGTGATGGGCGAACTGCTGCCGCGCGTGCGCAACCTCGTGCTGCTCGCCAAGGAATACGACATCGGCATCAATATCGACGCCGAGGAAGCGGACCGCCTGGAAATCTCGCTGGACATGCTGGAAGCTCTTGCTTTCGATCCATCCTTGGCCGGCTTCGAAGGCATCGGCCTGGTCGTGCAGGCGTACCAGAAGCGCTGCCCGTTCGTGATCGATTTCGTCGTGGACCTGGCCCGCCGCAGCGGCCGCAAATTCATGGTCCGCCTCGTCAAGGGCGCGTACTGGGATGCGGAAATCAAGCGCGCCCAGGTCGACGGCCTGCCGGGCTATCCGGTGTACACGCGCAAGATCTACACGGACGTGTCTTACCTCACGTGCGCGCGCAAGCTGCTCGCCGCGACGGACGTGATCTACGCCCAGTTCGCCACGCACAATGCACATTCGCTGTCCGTGATCTACACGTGGGCGAAGGCCGGCAACGTCACCGATTACGAATTCCAGTGCCTGCACGGCATGGGAGAAACGCTGTACGACCAGGTCGTCGGCAAAGAGAACCTCGGTAAAGCCTGCCGGATCTACGCGCCGGTCGGTTCGCACGAGACACTGCTCGCCTACCTCGTGCGCCGCCTGCTGGAAAACGGCGCGAATTCGTCGTTCGTGAACCAGATCGTCGACGAGAGCGTGCCCATCGACACCCTGCTGACCGATCCGTTCGAAGCCGCGCGCGCCGCGCACTGCCTGCCGCACCCGCGCATTCCGCTGCCGCTGACTCTGTTCCCGGACGGCCGCCGCAACTCCGCCGGGCTCGACCTGGCAAATGAACACGTGCTGGCCGAACTGGCCGCAGACCTCGGTACGCCGCGCCATTACGTGGCCGCACCGCTCGTCGACGGTCCCGTCGCAGCGGCCGGTGCGCTGAACATCGTGAATCCCGCGCAGTCGGCGGACATCGTCGGCCAGGTGACGGAAGCGACCACCGCCGACGTCGATACCGCGCTGCAGGCCGCCGTGAACGCGAAACCGGCCTGGGAAGGCATGGGCAATGCGGGCCGGGCCGACATCATCGCCCGCGTCGGCGATCTGTTCGAGCAATACCGCGGCGAACTGATGGCCTTGGCCGTGCGCGAAGCGGGCAAGTCTCTGCCGAACGCGATCGCGGAAGTGCGCGAAGCGGTCGATTTCCTGCGCTATTACGCGGCCGAGATCCGCAATGCACCGGAAGCGCGCGCGCTGGGCGCGGTCGCATGTATCAGCCCCTGGAACTTCCCGCTCGCAATCTTCACGGGCCAGGTCGCCGCCGCGCTGGCCGCCGGCAATGTCGTGCTGGCAAAGCCGGCCGAGCAGACGCCGCTGATCGCCCACCGCGCCGTGCAGTTGTTCCACGAAGCGGGTGTGCCGACAGGCGCGCTGCAGCTGTTACCGGGCCGTGGCGAGACCGTCGGCGCCGCGTTGACCTCCGATGCACGTGTAAAAGCCGTCATTTTTACGGGCTCGACGGAGGTTGCGCAATTGATCAACCGTACGTTGGCCGCACGTTCCGCACAGGAAGGCGCCGACATCCCGCTGATCGCCGAGACGGGCGGCCAGAACGCGCTGGTCGTCGATTCTTCCGCACTGCCGGAGCAGGTCGTCCAGGATGTGCTCAGTTCCGCGTTCGACAGCGCCGGCCAGCGCTGCTCCGCCCTTCGGGTGCTGTTCCTGCAGGAAGACATCGCCGATAAAACGATCAAGATGCTCAAGGGCGCCATGCAGGAATTGCGCGTGGGCGTGCCGGACCGCCTGTCCACCGACATCGGCCCCGTCATCGACAAGGAAGCCCAGCAAAACCTGCTCGGCCACATCGAGCGCATGAAGGCGACGGCGAAGCAGCATTTCTCGCTGGTCTTGCCGGACGTGTTGCTGTCGCAGGGGACGTTTGTGCCGCCGACCGTGCTCGAGATCGGCTCGATGAGCGAACTGAAGCGCGAAGTCTTCGGCCCCGTGCTGCACGTCGTGCGCTGGCGCCGTTCCGAGCTGGACAAGGTCGTCGACACGATCAACGCGACCGGCTACGGTCTCACGCTGGGCGTGCATTCGCGCATCGACGAGACGATCGAATTCATCACGACGCGGGCCCACGTCGGCAACATCTACGTGAACCGCAATATCGTGGGCGCCGTCGTCGGCGTCCAGCCGTTCGGTGGCGAGGGGAAATCCGGCACCGGTCCGAAGGCCGGCGGCCCGTTGTACCTGAAGCGCCTGCAACAGGATGCGGCGCCGCTGCTGCGTCACGCACGCCGCAGCAATAACGCGCTGGACGGCCTGCTTGCCTGGGCGTGCGCAAACGGCCACGGCGACATCGCGAACCTGGCAAACGGTTACATGGAAACGACGCTGGACGGCGTGCGCATCGACTTGCCGGGCCCGACGGGCGAGCGCAACCAGCTCGATTTCGTTCCGCGCGGCACCGTCCTGTGCGCGCCGAACGGCACGGCGAGCCTGCTGAACCAGCTGGCGGCCGCGTTCGCGACGGGCAACCGCGCGCTCGTGCTGGCGGAAACGCTGCCCGCGTTGCCGATCGCCGTCAAGGAACACGTGCGTTTCATCAACGCGCAGGAGCTGGACGGCAGCGAGTTCGCCATGGCCCTCGTCGAGCAGGGTCTCCCCGGGGATCTGCAGGCGCGGCTGGCGGCCCGTCCGGGGGCGATCGTCGGCATCGTCGACACCCGTGCGGGCGAACCGGTGGCGTTGTGGCGGCTGGTGGCGGAACGCGCCTTGTGCGTCAACACGACCGCGGCAGGAGGTAACGCAAGCCTGATGACGCTCGGTCTGTAATCCGGGTCCTGATGGCTGCGACGCCGCGGTAGCAGGTTTCTAACCTGCGCCGCGGCGTTTTGTTTTTGGAGATGTTTTTCGTAGGTTTAACCTGGAGGCAGACATGTTGATAGGCGTACCAAAAGAAATCAAAAACAATGAATTCCGGGTGGGCCTGACGCCCCCCAGCGTGCACGAACTGGTCGCGCGCGGGCATCGGGTCATCATGCAGACCGGCGCCGGTGCCGGCATCGGGTTGACGGACGAGCAATACGCGGCTGCCGGCGCCACGATCGTCCCGTCGGCGCAAGAGATCTTCGCGCAGGCCGACATGGTCGTGAAAGTGAAGGAACCGCAGCCGCAGGAATGCGCGATGCTGCGTCCGGGACAGATCCTGTACACGTATCTGCACCTGGCGCCCGATCCGGAGCAGACGGCGGCCCTCGTGAAATCCGGCGCCGTGTGCATCGCGTACGAAACCATCACGGGCCCGGGCGGCGGCCTGCCGCTGCTGGCGCCGATGAGCGAGGTGGCGGGGCGGATGTCGATCCAGGCCGGCGCCAGCCACCTGGAAAAATCGAAGGGCGGCGCCGGCATCCTGCTGGGCGGCGTGCCGGGCGTGGCGGCGGGCCACATCGTCATCATCGGCGCCGGCGTCGTCGGCACGAATGCGTTGCAGATGGCGGTCGGCATCGGCGCACGTGTCACCGTGCTCGACAAGAACGTCGACCGCCTGCGCCAGCTCGACCTCGTCTACGGCAACCGGATCTCGACCCTGTATTCGAACGCGCACGCGATCGAGGAAGCGGTGCTGTCGGCCGACCTCGTCATCGGTGGCGTGCTCGTGCCCGGTGCCGCGGCGCCGAAGCTCGTCACGCGCGACATGGTGTCAAAAATGAAAAAAGGGGCTGTCGTCGTCGACGTGGCGATCGACCAGGGCGGCTGTTTCGAGACGTCGCATCCGACCACGCACGCCGATCCGACCTTTGTCGTGGACGGCGTTGTTCACTATTGCGTGGCGAACATGCCGGGCGCAGTGGCCCGCACGTCGACATTTGCGCTGAACAACGCGACGATCGGTCATGCCGTCGCGTTGGCGACGAAGGGCTGGCGGCAGGCCATGCGCGACGATCCGCACCTCAAGAGCGGCTTGAATGTCTGCGAAGGCAAGGTGACCTATGCGGCCGTCGCGAAGGATCTCGGCTATGACTACGTGCCGGCGGATACCCTGTTGGCCTGATGTTGCCAACCCAGGCAAAACTGCCTGACGATGTGAAAAGCATACCGCGCGGCCACGGATTTCACGAAACGCATGAAATCCGTGGCCGCGTGTTCGTTGGCGTTGTCGGAAATCGTCCGGATCACGCCGAACGGGATGCCTAGCTCAAAACAGGCCTGCGCAACCGCGGCGCCTTCCATCTCCACCGCCAGCAGACCCGGCAATGCCTCATTCAACGCGTCCAGACGGTCCTTGTCGCTCACGAACTGGTCGGCGCTGGCGATCAGGCCTCGATGCAGCCGCGGCCCGCTGAGCGCGAATACGGCCCTTTCCCCGGGGTCGACGGCAAGCGCGAAGTCGTCTTCCAGGAAGCGGTGCGCCGCATCCGCCAGCTGCAACGCCATGTGGTGGTCGGACAGGAAGTGCGTCAAACCCGTCAACGGCACTTCGTAGCGGGGGAACAAAGGGCTCGCATCCATGTCGTGCTGGACGAGCGATTCGGCCACGACGATGTCGCCGACACGGATCGAAGCGTCTCCAGCGCCAGCCACGCCCGTAAAGAGGATGTGGGTAACACCGAACTTCTCCACAAGCGTTGCGGTCGTCAGTGCCGCTGCAACCTTGCCTATACGCGATAAAACGCACACAGCGTCGATTTCCCACAGTCGTCCGAGGAAGTACTCGCGCATGCCGTGCGTGAGCTTGTAGGCCCCTTCCATGGCCTCCACGAGCCCCTGCTGTTCTTCGTGCAACGCACTGATGATCCCTAATCGCATGGTTCAGCCTGGTTTTTAGATGGGTTGACGGACGGTTTTGGCGGCTTGTTCCCGCTGTTCGCTCTGTTTTTGTATTAATAAAACAAAGATATATATAAAAAATGGTAGTGATAGTAAACGCCTTCCTTCCTGTGGATAAGAAGGAATTTGTCTACAGCGTCAACGGTTTACGTGCTCACGAAGCGGCTGGACAAGCATTGTATCGATGCTGAACCGATGTTGGACAAAAACCAGGCGAGCAGAAAAAACGGCCGTTCTGCACATCCGATCCTGTGGATATGCAGCGCCTTTTCCACAGTCGAGCTGGTTTTGTCTGCCGGCAGGACGTTCGCGGGCTGCGAACGCTGTTCCGGATGCGACCTCGGCATCATGTTCTTCCTGTAGACAAACGGCAGTCGAGCAGTCGTTACGTCAGCATTTTTTGGATGCGACGGCGTTCAGTTTCTTTTTTTTGCAGACAGAAGAGCGTTCGCGTCGTGTCTGCTTCGCCGTCGATCGCTGCTGGGCGAGTTGTCCTTCTTTAGTTAACTTGGATAGAAAGAAAGGATAGTAATGATAGTAAACGCCGGCTGAACTGTGGATAAACGGGATTTTTTCCACAAGCTCAAGGGTTTACGTGCGTCGAAAGCTGTCGAACAAACCTTGTTTCTGTCGAGGACCAAAACTGGAAAAAAAATTCGAGATCGACTTTCGTGGCAGTTCCGCACATTCGATCCTGTGGATATTCAGCAGCTTATCCACAAAAGGCCCGGAAACAGGGCGTTTGGGTGTCGCGGGTAGCTGGCCTGGTCGACGTCGGGCAGGCGTTGTGGTCATGAACGCATCCGGAGTCGGTCGATTTTTTTTGTTGAGCAGAACGATGTCGAGATCGGCGACGAGAAATTTTTTTTCGACAGGGCCGCAGCTTTCAAGGCGGCTCGTCAGGTTTACAACCAGAAGCTTGTATACAGAATAATAGTAATAGTTAACGGTGCCACTCTTCTGTGGATAAGCCGGATTTTTTCCACAACATCAAACGTTTACGGTTCGCATAAGACGGTGGGCTGGTCTTGTATGTGCCTTGTGGCAAAACTGGATAAAAATCCCGACTGTGCGAAAAACCGATCTTCCTCACATTTCGTACCTGTGGATATTCATACGCTTATCCACAGTCCAGGGACCCCTTGTTGAGCTTGATCATCTGGTAAGCTTGCTCAACCGAATCAGATGCGAGGGTCCATGGAGTCCGCAGGGGAATTCGATGTCATCATTGTCGGGGCCGGTACCGCCGGCTGCGTGCTGGCCAATCGCCTGACCCGCAGGTCCGACGTGCAGGTGCTGCTGATCGAGGCGGGCGGCAAGGACGATTACCTGTGGATCCACATCCCCGTCGGCTACCTGTACTGCATCGGCAACCCGCGCACGGACTGGTTGTATAAAACGGAAGCCGATCCCGGCCTGGCAGGGCGCGCGCTGATCTACCCGCGCGGTAAAGTCCTGGGCGGCAGTTCGTCGATCAACGGCATGATCTACATGCGCGGCCAGGCCGGGGACTACGACCGCTGGGCCGCCATCACGGGCGATCCCTCCTGGCGCTGGGATCATGTCCTGCCCATTTTCAAGGCGAGCGAAGACCATCACGGCGGTACCAGCGCCATCCACGGCAGCGGCGGCGAATGGCGGGTGGAGCGTCAGCGGCTGTCCTGGGAGATCCTCGACGCGTTCCGCGAAGCGGCCCACCAGACGGGCATCCCGAAAGTCGACGATTTCAACGGCGGCGACAACGCGGGTTGTGCCTATTTCGAAGTCAACCAGCGGCGCGGTATCCGGCTGAACACGGCGAAAGCGTTTCTCCGGCCGGCTTCCACGCGGCCGAACCTGGCGATCATGACGGGTTGTCACGTCGAAAAGCTGTTGATCGGGCAGACGGAGCAGGGCGTTGTCTGCCGCGGCGTGCAATTCACGGGCGGCGGCCGGGCATTCACGGCGACGGCGCGGCGCGAAACCCTGCTTGCCGCCGGTGCCATCGGCTCGCCGCATATCCTGCAATTGTCCGGCATCGGGCCGGCGGCTTTGCTGCATCAGCATGGGATCAACCCCGTCGTCGATGCGCCCGGCGTCGGCGAAAATTTGCAGGATCATTTGCAGCTGCGCATGGTCTACCGCATCACGGGCGCCCGCTCGCTCAACACGAGCGCTGCGTCGTGGTACGGCAAGATGAAAATCGGTGTGCAATACCTGCTGTTCCAGAGCGGGCCGATGTCGATGGCGCCGTCGCAGCTGGGTGCGTTCGCCAGGTCCGATCCCGGCCAGGCGACGCCAAACCTCGAATACCATGTGCAGCCGCTGTCCCTGGAAAAATTCGGCGATCCGCTGCACGGTTTTCCGGCTTTTACTGCCAGCGTGTGCAACCTGCGGCCGACGGCGCGGGGGCACGTCCGGCTGGCGGCGAACGACAGTTACGCGCCGCCGAAAATATCGCCGAACTATCTCAGCACGCCGGAAGACCGCAAGGTGGCGGCCGACGCACTGGCGCTGACCCGGCGCATCGTCGCGGCGCCCGCACTGGCGCAATACCGCCCGGAAGAATTCAAGCCGGGCCCGCACTACCGCACGGAGGAAGAACTGGCGGAAGCAGCCAGCCTCATCGGCACGACGATTTTCCATCCCGTCGGCACCTGCCGCATGGGAAAAATGGACGATCCGCTCGCCGTCGTCGACAGCACATTGCGGGTCAAAGGCGTCAAAGGGTTGCGCGTCGTCGACGCGTCGATCATGCCGACGATCACCTCCGGCAACACGAATTCCCCGACCCTGATGATTGCCGAAAAGGTGGCTGCGCTGATCGACCGCACGTGGTCATAGTGCGTTTTTGCACAACGGGTTTGCGCGCCGTCATGACGTAGCGCAGGGCGATCCGCCTGCCGCGTGCTGTATCTTGACGAGTTCCAAAAGTGTGTATGATTTGTAAAGCTTGAATGGACGAAAGCGGGGGAGACGCAATGCCGGACGTCATTCTGGAAACACGTGATCTGACGAAGGAATTCAAGGGTTTTACGGCGGTCAACCAGGTGAGTCTGCAGGTGCAGCGCGGCCATATCCACGCGCTCATCGGACCCAATGGCGCCGGCAAGACGACGTGCTTCAACCTGCTGACGAAATTTCTTTCTCCGTCCGCCGGCCGTATCCTGTTCAACGGCACCGACATCACCTCGCAAAAACCGGCGCAGATCGCGCGCATGGGCATCATCCGCTCGTTCCAGATCTCGGCCGTTTTTCCTCATCTCACCGTGCTGGAAAACGTGCGCATCGGCCTGCAGCGCGCCCTCGGCACCAGTTTTTATTTCTGGCGCAGCGAAAAAACGCTGAACCAGCTCAACGATCGCGCCATGGCCTTGCTGGCCGAAGTGGATCTGGAAAACTTTGCGGACACGGTCACGGCCGACCTGCCGTACGGCCGCAAGCGCGCGCTCGAGATCGCGACGACGCTCGGCATGGAGCCGGAACTCATGCTGCTGGACGAACCGACGCAAGGCATGGGCCACGAAGACGTGCACCGCGTGACGGCATTGATCAAGAAAGTGGCGAGCGGCCGAACAATCCTGATGGTGGAACACAATATGAACGTCGTGTCCGGCATCTGCGACCGCATCTCCGTGCTGCAGCGGGGCGCCGTGCTGGCGGAAGGCAGTTACGCGGACGTGTCGCGCAATCCGCAGGTCATCGAAGCGTACATGGGCAGCGCCGACAACAACCTGGCGGGAGCACACGGATGACGCCCGCACTGGAGATCGAGAACCTGCAAGCCTGGTATGGCGAATCGCACATTTTGCACGGCGTCAGCCTGACCGTGCAGCCGGGCGAAGTCGTCACCCTGCTGGGCCGCAACGGCGCGGGCCGTACGACCACCTTGCGCGCCATCATGGGCCTGACGGGCGCGCGCACCGGGTCGATCAAGGTCAATGGCGTCGAGGCGATCCGCCCGCCCACGCACCGCATCGCCCACCTCGGCATCGGTTACTGCCCGGAGGAGCGCGGCATTTTCGCGTCGCTGTCGGCCGAGGAAAACCTGATGTTGCCGCCGAAGCTGGCGGGTCAGGAGGCTGGCATGAGCGTCGCCGAGATCTACGAGATGTTCCCAAATTTGTACGAACGGCGCCACAGCCAGGGCACGCGGCTGTCCGGCGGCGAGCAGCAGATGCTGGCCGTCGCGCGCATCCTGCGCACGGGCGCGCGCCTGTTGCTGCTGGACGAGATCTCGGAAGGGCTCGCCCCCGTGATCGTGCAGGCGCTGGCGAAGATGATCACGACCCTCAAGGCGAAGGGCTACACGATCGTCATGGTGGAACAGAATTTCCGGTTCGCGGCGCCGCTGGCGGACCGGTTTTACGTCATGGAACACGGCCGCATCGTCACGACGATCGCGGCCGCGGAGCTGCAGGCCAGCATGCCGGCATTGACCGAGCTGCTGGGCGTTTGATCATCGACAATGGAGACCACATGAAAACAGCGATTGCCTTTGCCGCCGCCACCTTCGCGGCCGGTTTGTCCATGCCGGCGCTGGCCCAGATCTCGGGCGACACCATCAAAATCGGCATGATCACGGATTTATCGGGCGTGTATTCCGACATCGACGGCAATGGCGGCGCCGAAGCCGTGCGCATGGCGATCGCCGATGCGGGCGGCGCCATCAACGGTAAAAAAATCCAGTTCATCGTCGCCGACCACCAGAACAAGCCGGACATCGCCGCCAGCAAGGCGCGGGAATGGTTCGACCAGCAGGGCGTCGATATGCTGATCGGCGGCACGAATTCCGGTGCGGCCCTCGCCATGGCCAAGGTCGCGGCGGAAAAGAAAAAAGTCTTCATCGCGATCGGTTCCGGCAGTGCGCAACTGACCAACGAACAGTGCTCGCCGTACACGGTGCACTATGCCTATGACACGGTTGCGCTCGCCCGCGGCACGGGCGCCACGATCGTGAAGCAGGGCGGCAAGAGCTGGTATTTCCTGACGGCCGACTACGCGTTCGGCCAGTCGCTGGAAAAGGACACGACCGACGTCGTCAAGGCCAATGGCGGCACCGTGCTGGGCAGTGTGAAGCATCCGCTGGGCGCGTCCGATTTTTCGTCGTTCCTGCTACAGGCCCAGTCGTCGAAAGCGCAAGTGCTGGGGTTGGCGAATGCCGGCGGCGACTTCATCAACTCGGTCAAGGCGGCGAAGGAATTCGGCCTGACGAGCAAGATGAAGATCGCGGGCCTGCTCGTGTTCATCAACGATATCCACACCCTCGGGCTGCAGACGACGCAGGGACTCTACCTGACGGACGCGTGGTACTGGGACATGAACAACGACACCCGTGCGTGGGCGAAAAAATACTTCGCGAAGATGAAGAAGGAGCCGTCGTCGCTGCAGGCGGCGGATTATTCCGCTGCGATGAACTACCTGAACGCCGTCAAGGCGATCGGCACCGACGATGGCAACAAGGTCATGGCCCAGCTGAAAAAGACCAAGATCAACGACATGTTCACGAAGAATGGCGAGATCCGTCCGGACGGCCGCATGGTGCACGACATGTACTTGATGCAGGTGAAAACGCCGGCCGAGTCGAAGGCGCCATGGGATTACTACAAGGTCGTGGCCACGATCCCGGGCACCCAGGCGTACACGACCAAGGCCGAGACCAAGTGCGCGGCGTGGAAGTGAGCCTGGGCTAAGCACGTCATATGGAAATTTTCGGCGTCCCCCTGCAGGCGATGATGAGCCAGCTGCTGCTGGGCCTGGTGAACGGTTCGTTCTACGCGATGCTGTCGCTGGGCCTGGCCGTCATCTTCGGCCTGCTCAACGTGATCAATTTCTCGCACGGCGCGCTGTACATGATGGGCGCGTTCGCCGCGTACATCGGCGTCACGTCGTTCGGGCTGAATTACTGGGCGATGCTCGTGCTGGCGCCACTCATCGTCGGCGCGTTCGGCATCCTGTTCGAAAAGACGATGCTGCGCTGGCTCTACAAGTTCGATCACCTGTACGGCCTGCTGCTGACCTTCGGCATCACGTTGCTGCTGGAAGGCGTGTTCCGCTCGTTCTTCGGCGTGTCCGGCCAGACCCTCGACGTGCCGGAAGCGCTGTCCGGCGCCACCGACCTCGGCTTCATGATCCTGCCGAACTACCGCGCCTGGGTCGTGTTCGCCTCGCTCGTCGTGTGCCTGGCGACGTGGTTCACGATCGAAAAAACGCGGCTGGGCGCCTACCTGCGCGCAGGCACGGAGAACCCGAAACTGGTCGAAGCGTTCGGCGTCAACGTGCCGTTGATGGTGACATTGACCTACGGCTTCGGCGTCGCGCTGGCGGGTTTTGCCGGCGTGCTGGCGGCGCCCGTCATCAACGTCACGCCGCTGATGGGCTCCAATCTCATCATCGTCGTGTTCGCCGTCGTCGTGATCGGCGGCATGGGGTCCATCCTCGGCTCCATCGTCACGGGCCTGGCGCTGGGCGTCGTCGAAGGGCTGACGCGCGTGTTTTATCCGGAAGCGTCGGAAGTGGTCGTGTTCGTCGTGATGGTGGTCGTGCTGCTGCTGCGTCCCGCCGGCCTGTTCGGCAAAGAAAAATGAGGCGATGACCATGAACAGAACACTCGGCTACGGCCTCGCATTGGTGGTGGCGCTGGCGGCACCGTTCGTGGGCTATCCGGTCTTCCTGATGAAGCTGCTGTGCTTCGGGCTGTTCGCCTGCGCCTTCAACCTCCTGATCGGCTACACCGGCTTACTGTCGTTCGGACATGCGGCCTTCTTCGGCGGCGCCGGCTACGTCACGGGCCACGCGCTGGCGGTGCTCGGCTTGCCGTTCGAGGCGGCGCTCGTGCTGGGCGTGCTGGCGGCCGCGGCGCTGGGTTTCGTCATGGGGCTGCTGGCCATCCGGCGCCAGGGCATCTATTTTTCGATGATCACGCTGGCGCTCGCGCAGATGGTGTATTTTGCGGCGCTGCGCGCGCCGTTCACGCATGGCGAGGACGGGCTGCAGGGCGTCCCGCGCGGCAAGTTGCTGGGCAGCGTCGACCTCGGCAACGACCTGACCTTGTACTACGTCGTGCTGGCGATCTGCGTCGCCGGCTTTGCCCTGATCGTGCGCACGGTGCATTCGCCGTTCGGGCAAGTGCTGAAGGCGATCAAGGAAAACGAGGCGCGCGCCATTTCTCTGGGTTACGACGTCGATCGTTACAAGCTCGTCGCGTTCGTGCTGTCGGCCGCACTGGCCGGCCTGGCGGGCGCGACGAAGACCGTCGTGCTCGGCTTCGAAACGCTGACGGACGTGCACTGGACGATGTCCGGCCTCGTCATCCTGATGACCCTGGTCGGCGGCATGGGCACCCTGGCCGGGCCGATTTTGGGCGCTTTCCTGATCGTCGCACTGGAAAACAAGCTGGGCGACCTGGGGAACTTCCTGGCCGAGAAGACGCATGTAGAATGGTTCGCATCACTCGGAGAATCGGTGGGCATCGTCACCGGCCTCATCTTTGTTGCCTGCGTGTTGTTGTTCCGCCGGGGTATCGTCGGCGAGATCGCGGCGGTGCTCCACGCTCCGGTTTCAAGGAGACGCACGTGATCGACGAATCCCTCATGCTGGACGTGAACGGCATCCGCATCCACACGACGACGACGGGGCAGGGACCGGCCGTGCTGCTGCTGCACGGCTTTCCCGACACCCACATCGTCTGGCGCAAGCAGGTCCCCGTCCTGGCCGCCGCGGGCTTTCGCGTGCTGGCCCCGGACCTGCGCGGCTACGGCCGCAGCGACGCGCCGGGCGGCGTCTTCGACTACACGATGGACAAGCTGCGCGGCGACGTGCTGGGCCTGCTCGACGCCCTCCACATCGACAAGGTCTTCCTCGTCGGCCATGACTGGGGCGGCATCATCGGCTGGCAGATCGCGACGCTGGCGCCGGAGCGCGTGCACCGCTACGTGGCGATGTCCACCGGTCACCCGTACGCCATCGCGCGTGCCGGCATCCTGCAGCGCTTGCGCATGACGTATATCCTCGGCTTCATCATGCCGGGCATCGCCGAGCATACGTTGCGCGCCGCCGACTGGTTCATCATGCGCCAGTTCACGGACGAGCCCGGTCAGGCCGACCACTGGAAGCGCGACCTGTCCCCGCCGGGCCGCCTGACGGCCGCCCTGAACTATTACCGCGCCAACCTGAGTCTCGCCCTGCCGCGCGGACACCGCCAGGTGAAAGTGCCGGTGATGGGCTTGTGGAGCGACCGCGACCCGGCCCTGGGCGAAAAGCAGATGCGCGACTCCGCGCACTACGTCGACGGCGAGTTCCGTTTCGAGCGCATCCGCGGCGCGGATCACTGGCTGCAGCTGACGGCGGCCGACGAGGTCAACCGCCTGCTGCTGCAATTCCTGGAAGAGGGGCGGGCGGCGGCCGTCTGAGTTTGTTGCGTCGCAACAAGGGTGTCGGACTACAATAGCGCTTTTACGCGTGATTCATCATGTTCGATTTTGCCCTGCTGGCCGTCGCGGCCTTCGTTGCCGGTCTCGTGGATGCTGTCGTCGGTGGGGGAGGATTGATCCAGATCCCGGCGATGTTCGCCATGTTCCCCCGTGAGGTACCGGCGACGCTACTGGGCACGAACAAGCTGGCCGCGATGTTTGGCACGGCAGTCGCGGCCGTCAAATACTCGCGGCGCGTGACGGTCGCCTGGAGCACGGCGGCGCCGGCGGCCCTCGCCGCATTCGCGCTGTCGTTCATCGGTGCGTGGACGGTGACCCGCGTGCCGGGCGATTTCGTCAGGAGTCTGCTGCCGCTGGTCCTCGTCGCGGTGGCCGTGTACACGTACAAGAAGAAGGACCTCGGCGCCGTCCATGCGCCGTCCCACAGCGGCATGAAGGAGCGGCTGCTGGCGATGGGTGTCGGCGCCGCCATCGGTTTCTATGACGGCTTCTTTGGTCCTGGCACCGGCAGCTTCCTGATCTTCCTGTTCGTCCGCTTCTTCGGGTTCGACTTCCTCAGCGCGTCGGCGGCGGCGAAGATCGTCAACGTCGCCTGCAATATCTCGGCGTTGCTCTGGTTCGGCTACAGCGGCCATCTGCTGTGGCAGCTTGGCCTGCTGATGGCCGTGTGCCAGATCGCCGGCTCACTGGTCGGGACCAAGCTGGCGCTGAAGCATGGCAGCGGCTTCGTGCGCAAGCTGTTCCTCGCCGTTGTCGGGCTGCTGATCGTAAAGACAGCGTTCGACACGTTCAAGCGGCTGGGCTGGTGATTGTTTCACGTGGAACAGTCAACGCGACTTTCGGACGTTCGTCACGAGCGTCGGTAAATCCCATGCGCCACCGGGCGTGAACTGACGGCACATGCCGGATGTTTTGTCGGAGGTCTGGGCAAACGTGTGGCCGTCCCATGTCCAGGTCGCGGTTGCTACGCAGTCGGCAATGCCACGTCCTTTCTGGAACGAGGTAATGACGCCGTCATCGTAATCCGTGGCGGACGTGGTGACGGGGACGGCCGAGTAGGGCGGCTTCTTATTGACGACCCAGTAGCCGTCGCCCGTGTTGTACGCGGCGATCCGGCAGGTGTGCGATGCAAGCAGTTTGTCCTTCGTGAGCGGACGCACCTCGAGCTTGCCCGCCGATTCGGACGCCGAGTCCAGCAGTTCGCAATCGCCTTCCTTCACGGTCTTGCGCAATGCGGTTTTGATCTCGCGGGTCTGCGCCGGGGTAAGCTTGATGGGGTTCTTGTCCTGGCTGACCGGCGCCGCCTCGATCTCTGGCGCGGGCAATGGTGGCAGAACATTTGATTCTGGTTTGCTGCCCTTCCGCACCAATGCGCCAAGCGTATCGAGCCGGCCCTGGAATTCGTCCATCTTGAGCAGCACGGCATTAGCGCCCGCCGTCGAGATAGTCCATGTCGTGCCCTGGCCGGTCCAGGCGATGCGCCCGTCCTTCAGCAGGGCCGGCAGTAGTGCACGCATTTGCGCATCGGTCAGCGTGAGCGTGGACGATTTCGGTTCGATGCGGACGATGCCGACGGCGCGGCCGTCGATGCTCATCGCAAGCTGGTCGGGGGCCGGATGGCGTTCATCTTCCGCCAGCTGCAGCTCGACCTTGATCGGCTGGTGCGGTCCGGCAGCGCGCGTCAACAGGATGGTCGCGTTCGGACCGTCGTCTTCTTCATTGTAGCCGGCTGCGCGACAGGTTCTCGTGTTGTCACAGACAAGTTCCCAGTCCTTGTGGCTGAACGTGGTCGACGGCAGATCCGAGCGTGGATACGCGCTGACGGTCGCGCTGGCGGCAAGCAAAAGACAGGTGAGAGGACGACGTTTCGGCATCGCTGCAAGCTCGAGTGAGTGTGGCGAAAATCCTAACACGGCATTGTTTCACGTGAAACAAATCGTCGTTTTCGCGGCCGAGCCGAAGCCGCATGGAAAAAAGAATCTATAATCCCTTCTTAATCCTCCTCGCAACACACTCCATCATGCTATTTCCGACTGAATTCGACGTGATCGTCGTTGGCGGCGGCCATGCCGGCACCGAAGCGGCGCTCGCGTCTGCGCGCATGGGCCAAAAGACCCTGTTGCTCACTCATAACATCGAAACCCTGGGCGCCATGTCCTGCAACCCGTCCATCGGCGGCATCGGCAAGGGCCACCTCGTCAAGGAAGTGGACGCCATGGGCGGCGCGATGGCCATCGCCACCGACGAAGCCGGTATCCAGTTCCGTATCCTGAACTCCTCGAAAGGCCCGGCCGTGCGCGCCACGCGTGCCCAGGCCGACCGCATGCTGTACAAGCAGGCGATCCGCTCGCGCCTGGAAAACCAGCCGAATTTGTGGCTGTTCCAGCAGGCCGTCGACGACCTGATGGTCGAAGGCGACCGCGTCGTTGGCGCCGTCACGCAGATTGGCCTGCGCTTCCGTGCCCGCGCCGTCGTGCTGACCGCAGGTACTTTCCTTGACGGTAAGATCCACGTCGGTCTGCAGAATTACTCGGCCGGCCGTGCGGGCGATCCGCCTGCCGTGTCGCTATCGTCGCGCCTGAAGGAATTGAAGCTGCCGCAGGGCCGCCTGAAAACGGGCACGCCGCCGCGCATCGACGGCCGCAGCATCGACTTCTCCGTGATGACGGAACAGCCGGGCGACCTCGATCCGGTCCCCGTGTTCTCGTACATGGGCAATGCCGCGATGCACCCCAAGCAGCTGCCGTGCTGGGTCACCCACACGAATGCGCAGACGCACGACATCATCCGTAACGGCCTCGACCGCAGCCCGATGTACACGGGCGTGATCGAGGGCGTCGGCCCGCGCTATTGCCCGTCGATCGAAGACAAGATCCACCGCTTCGCATCGAAGGAGTCGCACCAGATCTTCCTCGAGCCGGAAGGTCTGACCACCAACGAGTTCTATCCGAACGGTATCTCGACGAGCCTCCCGTTCGACGTGCAGCTGGCCCTGGTGCGCTCGATGCGCGGCCTGGAAAACGCGTTCATCCTGCGTCCCGGCTACGCGATCGAATACGATTATTTCGACCCGCGCGGCCTGAAGGCGTCGCTGGAGACGAAGGCCGTCCAGGGCCTGTTCTTCGCCGGCCAGATCAACGGCACCACCGGCTACGAAGAAGCCGCGGCCCAGGGCATGCTCGCCGGTATCAATGCGGCGCTGCAGACGCAGGGCCGCGACGCGTGGACGCCGTCGCGCTCGGAAGCCTACCTCGGCGTGCTGGTCGACGACCTCACGACGCAGGGCGTCGCGGAGCCATACCGCATGTTCACGAGCCGCGCGGAATACCGTCTGTCGCTGCGTGAAGACAATGCGGACATGCGCTTGACGGAGATCGGCCGCAAGCTGGGCGTCGTCGGCGATGCGCAGTGGGAAGCGTTCGAGCGCAAGCGCGAAGCCGTCGCACGCGAACTGGAGCGCCTGCGCGCGACGTGGGTGAACCCGCGCATCCTTGCCGCGGCCGAGTCCGAACGCGTGATCGGTCAAGCGATCGAGCGCGAATACAACCTGGCGGACCTGCTGCGCCGTCCGGGTGTCGAGTACGACAAGCTGGTTACGCTGCAGGGTGTCGACGGCCAGGCGCTGGGCGGCCCGGGTGTGGAAGATCCGGCCGTGAAGGAGCAGGTCGAGATCCAGCTGAAGTATTCGGGTTACATCGACCGTCAGGCGCGCGAGGTCGAACGCCACGATCACTATGAAAACCTGAAATTGCCCGAGAACCTGAACTATCTCGAGATCGCGGCGTTGTCGATCGAAGTGCGCCAGAAGCTCGATAAGCAGCGGCCGGAAACGCTGGGCCAGGCCTCGCGCATTTCTGGTGTGACGCCGGCGGCCATTTCGTTGCTGCTCGTTCACCTGAAAAAGCGCGGCGCCAAAGGTTTTGGGAGTGTCCCGAACGAGGAATCGGCCGCATGAAGAATTTCGATCGAGCGGCCTTGTCCGCCGTGCTGGGCGAGGGGATCGCCGCGATGGGTCTCGACGTGAATCCGGCCCAGCAGGACAAGCTGATGAATTACCTGGCCCTGATGTTCAAGTGGAATGCGGTCTACAACCTGACGTCGCTGCGCGACCCGATGCAGATGGTCACGCACCATCTGCTGGACTCGCTGGCCGCCGTACCGGCCTTTGCGGCCGCGCAGAATGTGCTGGACGTGGGTTCGGGCGGTGGTCTGCCCGGCATCGTGCTGGCAATCGTGCGGCCAGACATGAAAGTGTCGATGATCGACACGGTCCACAAAAAAACGGCGTTTCTTACGCAGGTGAAGGCGGAACTGGGCCTGGCCAACGTCACGGTGTACACGGCACGAGTGGAGCAACTGCAGGTGAGCGACAAATTCGACGTCATCACCTCGCGTGCTTTTGCCGACCTGTCGGATTTCGTCAACTGGTCCTCGCACCTGCTGGCAGACGGCGGACGCTACATCGCCTTGAAAGGGGTGGCCCCGAAAGACGAACAGGAACGGCTGCCGGCAGAGTGGAAGGTCGACAAGGTGGAACCGCTGGACGTACCGAGGCTAGGCGCCGAGCGCCACCTGGTATTCATCGAACGTTCCACGTGAAACAATCCCGTCGAAGCATAAGCATATAAACTGTATAAACAGTTTATACCGTTAATATCATATAAATCGTATAAACCGTTTTAATGATATTAACCGTATGACTGATAAAGGCATACATGGCGAAAATTTTTTGCGTAGCAAACCAGAAGGGCGGGGTCGGAAAGACCACCACCAGCGTGAACCTGTCCGCCGGTCTCGCCAAGCTTGACCAGCGCGTGCTGCTGGTCGACCTCGACCCGCAGGGCAACGCCACCATGGGCGCGGGCATCAACAAGGCGGGGCTGACCTCGTCCATCTATGAGGTGCTGCTGGGCGAGGCCGACGTGGCCACGGCGCGCCTGCGCAGCGAAGCAGGGCGCTTCGACGTGCTGCCCGCCAACCGCGAACTGGCCGGTGCCGAAGTGGAGATGGTCGAACTGGAAAACCGCGAGCGCCGCCTGAAGGAAGCACTGGCGAAGGTCGACGCCGACTACGACTTCATCCTGATCGACTGCCCGCCCGCGCTGTCGATGCTGACCCTGAACGGCCTCGTGTCCGCGCACGGCGTCATCATCCCGATGCAGTGCGAGTACTACGCTCTTGAGGGCCTGTCGGATCTCGTGAACACGATCAAGAAGGTGCATGCGAACCTGAACCATGATCTGCGCATCATCGGCCTGCTGCGCGTGATGTTCGACCCGCGCATGACCCTGTCGCAGCAGGTGTCGGCCCAGCTCGAGCAGCACTTCGGCGACAAGGTGTTCAAGACAATCATCCCGCGCAACGTGCGCCTGGCGGAAGCGCCGTCGTACGGCATCCCGGGCGTCACGTTCGATCCGTCCTCGAAAGGCGCGCAGGCTTATATTGCCTTCGGCGCCGAGATGGTCGAACGCATCAAGACAATGTAACCAGAACCAGCATAAGTCATGGCAACCAAAAAACTCAAAGGACTCGGCCGCGGTCTCGACGCGCTGCTGGGTGGAGACGCTCCCGAGACGCCGGCCGCGCCAAGCGGTGCGCCGTCCCTGCTGCCGGTCGGTCAGATCCAGGCAGGCAAATACCAGCCGCGCACGCGCATGGACGACGGTTCGCTGGCCGAGCTTGCATCGTCCATCAAATCCCAGGGCATCATGCAGCCGGTGCTCGTGCGGCCGATCGACCAGTCGCCGTCCGGCGCGCGCTACGAGATCATCGCCGGCGAACGCCGCTTCCGCGCGGCCCAGCTGGCGGGCCTGGACGAGATCCCCGTCCTCGTGCGCGAAGTGGATGACCAGAACGCCGCCGCGATGGCGCTGATCGAAAACATCCAGCGCGAAGACCTGAACCCGCTGGAAGAAGCGCAGGGCATCGCGCGCCTGATCTCGGAATTCAGTTTTACCCACGAGCAGGCGGCGCAGGCCGTCGGCCGCTCGCGCAGTGCCGTGTCGAACCTGCTGCGCCTCGTGAACCTGGCGCAACCCGTGCAGACGATGCTGATGGCGGGCGACATCGACATGGGGCATGCACGCGCGCTGCTGGCCGTCGACGCGGCCAGCCAGATCGCACTGGCGAACCAGGTGATCGCCAAGCGCATGTCCGTGCGCGAAACGGAAAAGCTGGTCGCGCGCGCGCTGGAAGAGCAGAACGCGCCGCCGGCTGCCGCGCGCCAGAAGGAAAAGTCGGGCGACATCGTGCGCCTCGAGGAAGAACTGTCCGACCGCCTGGCGACGCCCGTCGTGTTCAAGATGGGGCCGAAGGGCAGGGGACAGATGATCATCGACTTCGCCGACCTCGACGTCCTCGACACCGTGCTCGCGCGCCTGCGCGCCTGACGCGGACACCCCCGCACCGATGCCGGGCTGCGCGCCCGGCATTCTTTTATCCACAACGGATGCACCACGGCGACGCGCCACGCACTCCCAGCGCACAGCGTCCTCACTGCCGCGGTGCAAATCGAGCACGTCGGTGAGCGTGCCCCTGGTCGCGTTACCAGACCGTACCGGCTGGTATATGCATGGCCGAAACTATCGGTTTACCTCGCTCAACAGTCGCAAATACACAACATTTCGTAGAAAATTTAACAGTTTCCAGGTAATTTATTTTGTCGTTTTTACACCCGATATAAGCAGGCGCGCGGAGCGAAGAGTTTGACTATGGCTCCGATAACACCTTATAATCCCGCTGATTCATGTAATTACCATACCGTTACACGGTTCCACCACGGCTGGCGCGAAAAGAACAGAAAAATGCTGCGCTTGGTCTCCCTGCAAATCCTGGCAACACTTGTGGCCGGCGTGATCGCCGGACTGCTTGGGGGGTGGGCTGCGATGTTTTCGGCGGTACTTGGCGGGATGTGTTGTGTCGTGCCCAATGGCATCATGGCGTTTCGCCTGTTCGCCAGTTCACAAAAAATGGGCGGTCCAAACCCTGCCACATTTTTCATCTGGGAATTTGTAAAGATTGCTTTAACGCTCGCGCTGCTGTACGCAACGGCGCGGCTGTACCACGGCCTGAACTGGCTGGCCCTGCTGGGCGGGTTCATCGTGGCGCTGAAAAGTTACATCATTTTATTATTTGGGCATAAACAATGACGAACACGGTAGAAACCGCGGCGGAGCATGCGCCAACCGCAAGTGAATATATCCAGCACCACCTCCACCACCTGACTGCAGGTCACCAGAGCTTCGTGGTCGATTTCCACGTCTGGAATATCGATACCATTTTCTGGTCGATCTTTGCCGGCGTGGTCGGCTGCCTGATCATGTGGCTGGCCGCGCGCAACGCTACCGCGGGTGTGCCGGGCCGTTTCCAGGCCTTCGTCGAAATGATCGTCGAGATGGTCGAAGACCAGTCGAAATCCATCATCCACGGTGACCGCAGCTTCATCGCACCGCTGGCCCTGACCGTGTTCGTCTGGGTTGCCCTGATGAACTCGCTGGACTTCCTCCCGGTCGACCTGTTCTCGTCCCTGTTCCGCGTCCTCGGCGTCGAGCACCTGTTCCCGACCCACCGCGTCGTCCCGACCGCCGACCTGAACGGCACCATGGGCATCGCGCTGGGCGTGCTGGCCGTGGTCCTGTACTACAACCTGAAAGTCAAAGGCGTCGGTGGCTGGGTGCATGAGCTGTTCGCTGCACCGTTCGGCATCTACATGGCTCCGTTCAACCTGCTGTTGAACATCATCGAATATGCAGCCCGTACCGTGTCGCTCGCTATGCGACTGTTCGGCAACATGTATGCCGGCGAGCTGTTGTTCCTGTTGATCGCCCTGTTGGGCTCCATGGCAACCGCGTTCGGCTTCGTCGGTCACGTGATTGCGGGTTCGGTCTGGGCGATCTTCCACATCCTGATCGTTGTCCTGCAGGCATTCATCTTCATGATGCTGACGCTGGTCTACATCGGTCAGGCCCACGAGAGCCACTGACAGACGCGATCGCAAGAACGAACAAGATAGTGGTAGTAAAGAAGTTGTAAATTTTTAATTTTTTAACATACTTTTGGAGTAAATCTAATGACTGACTATTCTTACGTTGCGCTGGCTTGCGGTCTGATCATCGGCCTGGGTGCAATCGGTGCCTGTATCGGTATCGCTCTGATGGGCGGCAAATACCTGGAAGCTTCGGCACGTCAGCCTGAACTGATGAACACCCTGCAGACCAAGATGTTCCTGCTGGCTGGTCTGATCGACGCGGCATTCCTGATCGGCGTCGGTATCGCCATGCTGTTCGCTTTCGCAAATCCGTTCCACGCCTAATCGAATCATTATTCGGTTCTGAACAGCCGAACCCCCCAGGTTCGGCATCCGTTTTTGTGAGAAGGAATACACCGTGAACTTGAATGCAACTTTGTTTGCCCAGTTCGTGGTCTTCTTCATCCTGGTTGTTTTCACGATGAAATTCGTGTGGCCGCCGCTGATGAAAGCGCTCGACGAGCGCGCCGAGAGGATCGCGAATGGTCTGGCAGCCGCCGACCGTGGCAAGGCTGAAATGGCCGCCGCAGAAAAGCGCATCGCCGCCGAACTGGCTGCAACGCGTGACGAAAGCACCAAGCGTATCGCCGACGCCGAAAAGCGCGCCGCAGCGATCATCGAAGAAGCCAAGCAGCAGGCATCCGTCGAAGCCGCACGCATCATCGAAGGTGCCAAGGCCGACGCGGAACAGCAAATCACCCGCGCGCGCGAAGAACTGCGTGGCCAGGTGGCTACCCTTGCCGTCGCCGGTGCCGAGCAGATCCTGAAGCGCGAAGTCAACGCAGCGGCCCACGCCGACCTGCTGAACCGCCTGTCGACCGAGCTCTGATCATGGCTGAACTCGCAACCGTCGCCCGCCCTTACGCCGAAGCCCTGTTCCGCGTCGCCCAGCAGGGCGACATGGCCGCCTGGTCGGCCACCGTCGCGGAACTGGCGCAGATCGGTGCCAATCCGGATGTGCAGGCTTTTGCTGCCAATCCGATCGTCACGCACGCACAGCTTGCCGATGCGATCGCGTCGATGGTCAAGTCGCCTTTGAGCCCTGAAGCGAAGAACTTTATTGCGATGCTGGCCGAGAACGGCCGCGTTGCCCTGCTGCCGGAAATCGGTGCCCAGTTTGCTGTGCTCAAGAACGCACAGGAAGGCGCCGCCGACGCGACGATCCACAGCGCGTTTGAACTTTCGGCCGACCAGCTCAACCCGCTGGTCGCCACGCTGGAAAAGAAATTTGGCCGCAAGCTGAACCCCACGGTCGTGGTCGATCCGTCGCTGATCGGTGGCGTGCGCGTGGTCGTCGGCGATGAAGTGCTCGATACCTCGGTCCGCGCGAAGCTGCAGCAGATGCACAACGCGCTGGTCGCCTGAGAATCGCTAGACAAGCACCGTCGCCGCGTCCAGGACTTGCCCTACGCATCAAGAAACTATTAGGAGTTAGCACTCATGCAACTTAATTCGTCTGAAATCAGCGAACTGATCAAGAGCCGCATCCAGGGCCTCGAAGGTCAGGCTGATGTTCGTAACCAAGGCACGGTGATCTCCGTCGCCGACGGTATCTGCCGCATCCATGGTCTGTCGGACGTGATGCAGGGCGAGATGCTGGAATTCCCGGGCAACACCTTCGGCCTCGCCATGAACCTCGAGCGCGACTCGGTCGGCGCCGTGATCCTGGGTGCCTACGAGAACATCTCGGAAGGCGACACCGTCAAGACCACGGGCCGCATCCTGGAAGTGCCGGTCGGTCCGGAACTGCGCGGCCGCGTCGTCAACGCACTGGGCCAGCCGATCGACGGCAAGGGTCCGATCGACGCCAAGCTGACCTCGCCGATCGAAAAGATCGCCCCGGGCGTGATCGCCCGTGAATCCGTGTCGCAGCCGCTGCAGACCGGTATCAAGTCGATCGACGCGATGGTGCCGATCGGCCGTGGCCAGCGCGAGCTGATCATCGGCGACCGCCAGACCGGTAAATCGGCTGTCGCAGTCGACTCGATCATCAACCAGAAGGGCCAGGGCGTCACCTGCGTGTACGTCGCAATCGGCCAGAAGGCTTCGACCATCAAGAACATCGTCCGCTCGCTGGAAGAGCACGGCGCGATGGAATACACGATCGTCGTCGCCGCGTCGGCGTCGGAATCGGCAGCAATGCAATACATCTCGGCCTACTCGGGCTGCGCGATGGGCGAATACTTCCGCGACCGCGGCGAAGACGCGCTGATCGTCTATGATGACCTGTCGAAGCAGGCAGTCGCTTATCGTCAAATTTCGCTGCTGCTGCGCCGCCCGCCGGGCCGCGAAGCATATCCTGGCGACGTGTTCTACCTGCACTCGCGTCTGCTGGAGCGTGCCGCACGCGTGAACGCCGACTACGTCGAGAAGTTCACGAACGGTGCCGTCAAGGGCAAGACCGGTTCGCTGACCGCACTGCCGATCATCGAAACGCAAGCGGGCGACGTCTCGGCATTCGTGCCGACCAACGTGATCTCGATTACCGACGGTCAGATCTTCCTGGAAACCTCGCTGTTCAACGCGGGTATCCGTCCGGCAATCAACGCGGGTATCTCGGTGTCGCGCGTCGGTGGCGCAGCTCAGACCAAGATCATCAAGGGCCTGTCCGGCGGTATCCGTACCGACCTGGCGCAGTACCGTGAACTGGCCGCGTTCGCGCAGTTCGCATCGGACCTGGACGAGTCGACCCGCAAGCAGCTGGACCGCGGTGCGCGCGTGACCGAACTGCTGAAGCAGAAGCAGTACTCGCCGCTGCCGATCTCGCTGATGGCCGCCTCGCTGTTCGCAGTGAACAAGGGCTACTTCGACAGCATCGACGTCAAGCGCGTGCTGGATTTCGAAGCGGGCCTGCATGGCTTCCTGAAGTCGAGCCACGGCGCGCTGCTGTCGAAGATCGAAGAGACCAAGGCACTGGACAAGGACAGCGAAGCAGCGCTGGCCGCCGCCGTCGCCGATTTCAAGAAGTCGTTCTAAGACCGGCTTATTGATGGATCTCGGGACGGGGGCTCTCCCCCCGTCCCCTTAAGGAGTAAGGGCTCATGGCAGCAGGCAAAGAGATACGAGGCAAGATCAAGAGCGTAGAAAATACGAAGAAGATCACCAAGGCGATGGAAATGGTCGCCGCGTCCAAGATGCGCAAGGCGCAGGACCGGATGCGCGCCGCCCGTCCCTACAGCGAGAAGGTCCGTAACATCACGGCCAACCTCGCCACTGCGAACCCGGAGTACACCCACGCGTTCATGGCGCAAGCCAAGGACGTCGAGGCGAAAGCCGTCGGCTTCATCGTCGTCACGACCGACAAGGGTCTGTGCGGCGGCATGAACACCAACGTGCTGCGCCAGGTGACGCAGAAGTCCCGCGAGCTGGAAAGCGCGGGCAAACGCATTGAAGCCGTTGCAATCGGCAATAAAGGTCTGGGTTTCCTGAACCGTGTCGGCGTGAAGGTCGTGTCGAGCGTCACCCAGATCGGCGACACCCCGCACCTGGAAAAGCTGATCGGCCCGATCAAGGTCATGCTCGACGCTTACCAGGATGGTCAGCTGGACGCGGTGTACCTGTGCTACACCAAGTTCATCAACACCATGCGCCAGGAACCGGTCATCGAGCAGCTGCTCCCGCTGCCGGCCGGTCACCTGGAAGCGGACAGCGGCGCCCACTCGTGGGACTACATCTACGAGCCGGACGCGCAAGTCGTGATCGACGAGCTGCTGGTCCGTTACGTGGAAGCGCTGATCTACCAGGCGGTGGCCGAGAACCTGGCGTCCGAGCAATCGGCGCGTATGGTGGCAATGAAGGCCGCGACCGACAACGCGGGTAACGTCATCGGCGAGCTGAAGCTGGTCTACAACAAGACCCGCCAGGCGGCGATTACCAAAGAACTCTCCGAGATCGTGTCGGGCGCAGCTGCGATCAGCAGCTGAGCGACGTAGCGACCTCACGAAACGACATTAAAACTATATCTGAAGGAACGAAAATGGCTGATGGCAAAATCGTTCAGTGTATCGGCGCGGTGGTTGACGTGGAATTCCCGCGCGACGCCATGCCGAAGGTGTATGACGCACTGAAAATGGAAGGCTCCGAACTGACGCTGGAAGTGCAGCAGCAGCTGGGCGACGGCATCGTCCGCACCATCGCGCTGGGCAGCTCGGAAGGCCTGCGTCGCGGCATGACCATCCAGAACACCGGCAACCCGATCATGGTTCCGGTTGGTCCGGCCACGCTGGGCCGCATCATGGACGTGCTGGGCAACCCGATCGACGAGCGCGGTCCGGTCAGCCAGGAACGCACCGCGTCGATCCACCGCACCGCCCCGGCCTACGACGAGCTGTCGCCGTCGCAAGACCTGCTGGAAACCGGCATCAAGGTGATCGACCTGGTCTGCCCGTTCGCCAAAGGCGGTAAGGTCGGCCTGTTCGGCGGCGCCGGCGTCGGCAAGACCGTGAACATGATGGAACTGATCAACAACATCGCCAAGGCGCACTCGGGTCTGTCCGTGTTCGCCGGCGTGGGTGAGCGTACCCGTGAAGGTAACGACTTCTACCACGAAATGGCCGATGCCAAGGTCGTCGATCTGGACAACCTGGGCAACTCGAAGGTCGCGATGGTCTACGGCCAGATGAACGAACCGCCGGGCAACCGTCTGCGCGTCGCGCTGACCGGCCTGACGATGGCGGAAGCGTTCCGTGACGAAGGCAAGGACGTTCTGTTCTTCGTCGACAACATCTACCGTTACACGCTGGCCGGTACCGAAGTGTCGGCATTGCTGGGCCGTATGCCGTCCGCCGTGGGCTATCAGCCGACGCTGGCCGAAGAAATGGGCCGCCTGCAAGAGCGCATCACGTCGACCAAGACCGGTTCGATCACCTCGATCCAGGCCGTGTACGTCCCTGCGGACGACTTGACCGACCCGTCGCCTGCCACGACCTTCGCCCACCTGGACTCGACCGTCGTTCTGTCGCGTGACATCGCCTCGCTGGGTATCTACCCGGCAGTCGACCCGCTGGACTCGACCTCGCGCCAGCTGGATCCGCTGGTCGTCGGCGAAGAGCACTACACGACCGCGCGCGCCGTGCAGGGCACCCTGCAGCGCTACAAGGAACTGCGTGACATCATCGCGATTCTGGGCATGGACGAACTGGCACCGGAAGACAAGCTGGTCGTCGCACGCGCGCGCAAGATGCAGCGTTTCCTGTCGCAGCCGTTCCACGTCGCTGAAGTGTTCACGGGCGCACCGGGCAAGTACGTCTCGCTGAAAGACACGATCAAGGGCTTCAAGATGATCGCGTCGGGCGAGCTGGACCACCTGCCGGAGCAGGCGTTCTACATGGTCGGCACCATCGAAGAAGCGATCGAAAAGGCCAAGAAGCTGGCTGCTTAAGAGCTAGCCTCTTCAAAGGACACTTATGGCAAATACCATTCACGTTGACGTCGTCTCGGCCGAAGAGCAGATCTTTTCGGGCGAAGCGGAATTCGTCGCGTTGCCGGGTGAAGCGGGTGAGCTGGGTATCTACCCGATGCACACCCCGTTGATCACGCGCATCCGCCCGGGTGCCGTGCGCATCAAGGTGGCGGGCCGCAGCGACGAAGAGTTCGTGTTCGTTGCCGGCGGCATCCTGGAAGTCCAGCCGAAAGGCGTGACCGTCCTCGCCGACACCGCGATCCGCGGTGCCGACCTGGACGAAGCGAAAGCCCAGGAAGCCAAGCGCAAGGCCGAAGAGCTGATGGTCAACAAGGACTCGCAGATCGACTACGCCAAGGCGCAAGCCGAACTGGCGGCGGCGATCGCCCAGCTGGCGGCCATCGCCAAGCTGCGTCATAAAGGACGCTGATCGCTCGTTTTTCGAGCGCTCAAAAGAAAGGCAGCCCCGGCTGCCTTTTTTATTGCCCAAATTCGGGGTCAGAGCACATTTATCGCGAAATTCGGGGTCAGAGTACTTTTTAGAACAATGGCTTCTGCGAATCAAAGCCCTGGTAAGCGATGCCGGTAGCCCGCCCGGCATGGCGACCCTTGCGCAAAGCGTTCTTCAGAACCATTGCTTAAAAATGTGCTCTGACCCCGAATCTTTGCCGAAATGTGCTCTGACCCCGAATCGGTATCCTGCGCCGTCTGATGATGCAAACCTGATAAGCTAGTGTCAACGACAAGACAAACTCAGGCTTAGCATGCGAACCATCGAACAAATCCTCCGCGCAGCCCGGACCGTGGCCGTCGTCGGGCTCTCGAACAAGCCCGAACGCGCCAGCCTGGAAGTCGCCAGCTACCTGCAGGAGCAGGGCTACCGCATCATCCCCGTCAATCCCGCCTACGCCGGCCAGGTGATCCTCGGCGAGACCGTCTACGCCACCTTGCAGGAGGCGGCCGACGCGCTGGCGTCGTCCGGCACGCGCATCGACATCGTCGATTGCTTCCGCAAGTCGGAAGAGATTCCGCCGATCGCCAAGGACGCCATCGACGTGCGCGCCAGCTGTCTGTGGATGCAGCTCGGCATCGAGAACCAGGTCGCCGCCGACCTGGCCCGCGCCGCCGGCCTCGACGTGGTCATGAACCACTGCATGCTGATCGAACACCGCAAGCTGGGAGAACAGGCCGCATGAGCATGCTGGAACGCTTCCGCGCGCCGAAAAACCTGGAACTGCGCGACAAGGATGCCGGCGCCACCCCGCTGCGCGACGACAAGAAGGGCAAGCTCAAGAATGGCGAACTCAAGGAGCGCGAGCGAGCGCTTACTGCCGAGCTGACGGCCGAAGTGGCCAAGCTGCAGGAAAAGCTGTACGCCGCGCGCGACCAGAAGCTGCTGCTGATCCTGCAGGGCATGGATACCTCCGGCAAGGATGGCACCGTGCGCGCGCTGTTCTCGCAGATCAATCCGATGGGCCTGCACGCCACCGGCTTCGTGGCCCCGACCGAGAAGGAAAAAGCCCACGATTTCCTCTGGCGCGTGCACGCGCGCGTGCCGGCCAAGGGAGAAATCGGGATCTTCAACCGCAGCCATTACGAGGACGTGCTCGTGCCGCGCATTCTCGGCACGCTGGACGGGATGGACCTCGAGCGCCGCTACGCCCACATCCGCGACTTCGAACGCATGCTGGCGGAGACGGGGACGGCGATCATGAAGGTCTTCCTGCACATCTCGAAAGACGAGCAGCGCGAGCGCCTGCAGGCGCGCCTGGACGACCCGGAGAAGCACTGGAAGTTCGACCCGGCCGACCTCACCGCGCGCGAGAAATGGGATGTCTACCAGGGCGCCTACGCCGACGCGATCAACGCGACGGACTGCGACCACGCGCCGTGGTACATCGTGCCGGCCGATTCGAAGACGCACCGCAACCTGATCATCGCGCACCTGATGCTGGAAACGATGCAGGGCATGAAGCTCGAATGGCCTCAGCCGAAGGCGGACATGTCGAAGGTAAGGATAGACAACTGAGTCGACGGCTGAGCCTGCCGGTCCGCGCCGATTGGCATAGAATGAAGATCCACCAACCCGTGCGATTTCCGACCATGTTCAAGTCCACCGCTTTGCTGCTTTCCCTCGGCGCCGCCGCGACGTTCTCCACGATGACGGCGGCACCCGCGCTGGCGCAGACCCCGGCCGCCCAGCCCGTCGCCCAGCCGGCCAGCTGCCCCGCCGTGCTGAAGCACACCTTCAACCGCCTGCAGGACGAAGCGCCGCAGGACCTGTGCCAGTACAGCGGCAAGGTCGTGCTGGTGGTGAACACGGCCAGCTACTGCGGTTTCACCAAGCAGTACGAAGGCCTGGAAAAGCTGTACGCGAAGTACGCGCCGCGCGGCCTCGTCGTGTTGGGCTTCCCGTCGAACGACTTTAAACAGGAAGACGCGGACGCGAAGAAGATCGCCGACCTTTGCTACAACACGTACGGCGTGAAGTTCCCGATGTTCACGAGCACCGTCGTCTCCGGAGATAAAGCCAATGCGCTGTATTCGGAGCTGATCAAGGCGACGGGCAACCAGCCCAAGTGGAACTTCAACAAATACCTGATCGACCGCAACGGCAAAGTCATCGATTACTTCCCGAGCAAGGTGACGCCGGAAGATCCTACCCTCGTCGGCAAGATCGAGCAGGCACTCAAAGGCTGAGCCCGCCAATCATCCCATCGTGGGCATTTTGATGCACATCAACGATTTTGTTGAGGTGGTTCAATAGACTGTCTTCATCGAATCCAAATGAAGAAGAGTCCCACGATGCACCTCCCCGCCTGAACGCCCGCAGCACCGAATCCCCGCTTCCTCCAAAAGCGTGCCGGCCGTAACTGGCCGGTTTTGGCCGGCCTCGTGCTGGCCCTTTTTACTTGCGCAGCACGGCGCGCAGCGGCCCGCGCAGCGCGTTGCAGACGACGATTTCCTGCGCACGCGCGAGGCTCGCGCGCGTGAGCGGGCATTCGATCGCGCCCCAGGCCGGATCGTCCAGCAGCACGCCCCGCATCACGCCGGGCAGCACGCCGGACGACAGCGGCGGTGTGTACCAGCGGCCGCCGATCTTCACGAACACGTTGCTGCGGCCGCCCTCCGTCAATTCGCCGCGCTCGTTGAAGAACAGCGTGTCGAAGGCGCCCGCGCTTTCCGCCGCGCGCCAGGCGGCGTCGTAGCGGCTGCGGATGCTCGTCTTATGGCGCAGGAAGACGTCGTGCGCGCGCGTGGGCGCGTCCGCCAGCAGCACGGCGACCGGTTCCTGCAAGGGCGCCAGCGCCCCCGTCTGCACGACGATCTCGCCGTCGGGACGCAGCGCGAGCCGCACGCGGTGCGGGGCGTCGTCCGGCAGCGCGGCACAGGCTTCCACCACGGCTGCACGCGCCAGGTCCGGCTTGAACGGATGGCCGAAATACGCGGCCGATGCACCCAGGCGCGCAAGGTGGCGTTCCAGGTGACGGCACCCGTCCGCGCGCGTGGCGTGGATGGTCTCGAAGATCTCGAAGTCGTTCGGCAGGCCCGTGAGGAAGCCGGCCTTGAGCCGGCATTCGGCAAACTCGGCGCCCGCGTCGCTGTCGTACACGATGCCCGCGCCCACACCGAGCTCTCCGTGCCGCACGCCGTTCTGTTCCGGCAGCAGGGTCAGCGTGCGGATCGGGACGGATAAACAGAAATCGCCGAACCGCGCATGCTGCAGCGTCCCGAACCCGCTGCCCGCCGGCGGATCGATCCAGCCGATCGCGCCCGTGTAGATGCCGCGCGCGGCCGGCTCCAGTTCGCGGATGATTTCCATCGTGCGGCGCTTGGGCGCGCCCGTGATCGAGCCGCAGGGATACAGGGCCGTGAAGATGTCCTGCAACGTGGTGCCCGGCGCGAGCTGGGCCTGCACGGTGGACGTCATCTGCAGCACGCTGCTGTAGCGCTTCACCTCGAACAGCGCGGGCACGCCCACGCTGCCGGTGCGCGCGATGCGTCCCAGGTCGTTGCGCAGCAGGTCGACGATCATGAGGTTCTCGGCGCGGTTCTTCGGATCGGCGGCCAGCTGCTGCGCGCGCACGGCGTTCACGACATCGTCGTGCAGGTCCGCGGGCGCCGTGCCCTTCATCGGACGCGCCAGCAGGCGGCCCGCGTCATGGCGCACGAACAGTTCCGGCGACAGCGACAGCACCGCGCGGCCATCCGGCAGGGAGACGAGGGCGCCGTAGGGCACCGGCTGGCGTGCGCGCAGGCGCGCGTACAGCTGCCTGATGTCGCCGAAGGCGTCGAAGCGGAGACGGTACGTGTAGTTGACCTGGTAGGTGTCGCCGGCCGCGATGTAGTCGCGGATGCGGTCGATGGCCTGGGCGAACGTGGCCTCGTCGACGTTGGCGCGCACGGCGCCGATGCCGGCCGGGCCACTGGCTTCGTCTGCGGCGAGCCACGCGTCGACCTGGTCCGCATCCAGCATCGTGTAGCGCTCGAACAGCAGCACCTGCGCCAGCGCCGCGTGCAGCTCGCGCGGTGCCGCGATGCCGAGCAACTGCTCGCCCAGTTCATAGGTCAGCACCGGCACGGCGTGCAGGCCGCGCGCGAGGGCGTCCTGGACGCCGTCCAGCAAGCGCGGCCAGTCTTCCACGTGCTGGCATGCCAGCACGCCCGCATAGCCCTCGTACAGGCGCGAGCGCGCCTGCGCATGGCCTTCGGGGCTCGCGTCATCGAGCAGGGCGAACACGGTGGCGTCCATGGCGCTCATGGCGATCGATATCAGGCGGCGAGGAGGAGGGCCAGCTGCAGCGGGCTGTTCTCGACAGGGTGCTGCTTGAAACCGCTCTTGGCGTAGCGGTGCCAGCGTCCCGTCACGTACGCGACGAGCATCCCGGCGCGCGCGGCCACGTCTTCCTCACGGCCGTGGCCCTGCGTGCTGGCCACGCGCAGCGCCTGCTTGAACGCCAGCTCGACCTTGTCGTAGAACTGGTTCATGCGCAGGACCAGGCGGTCGTCCTCGCCGACGAGGGCATCGCCGATCAGCACGCGCGTCATGCCCGGATTGCTGGCGGAGAACGACAGCAGGATCTGCAGCATCGCATGCGCCTGCGCGACGCCATTGTCCTCGCGTTCCGCGACCTGGTTGAACAGGGTGAACACGGTGCCCTCGATGAATTCGATCAGGCCCTCGAACATCTGCGCCTTGCTGGCGAAATGGCGGTACAGGGCCGCTTCCGACACCGACAGCCGGGCGGCCAGCGCCGCCGTGGTGATCTTCTCGCCCTTCGGGTGTTCGAGCATGGCCGCCAGGGCCTGGAGGATCTGCTGCTTGCGTTGGCCCGGCTTGGTGCTTGCCATGTTGTTAGAGGTTCTCCGTGTGATGTCTGGGGGCGAGCCGGTGCAGGTGCGCGGGCAGCCGAAGAACGGATTTTACTTTGACATCGACGTAACCGGGGCGTTTGACCATCTTCGGCAGGGGGGCTTTGCCGATCGGATCGCTGTAGCGCAGGTATTGCGTGACCCAGGCCGTGCGCAGGCCGAGCTGCTTGGCGCGCTTGAGGTTGATGAGCGTGTCCTCGACGAGGATGCAGCGCCGCGCCGACACGCCGTGGCGCCGCAGCAGGCGGCGCAGCATCAGCTTCGACGGCTTGGGATGCAGCCGGCCGTGCACGCGCATGTCCTCGATCGCGACGTGGTGGGCGAACTGGCGCTGCAGGTCGATGTGGCGCACGACGCCCGTCGAATACGCGGTGGGCGCGTTCGTCAGCAGGATCTTGCGTCCCGGCAGGCGGCGCAGCAGGCGCTCCAGGCCGCGCTCGTAGCGCACCAGCTCGTGCAGGGCGCCGATGTCGTGCGTCTGGCGCAGGAAGTCGGCCGCGTCGACGCGGTGGTGGCGGATCATGCCCAGCAGCGTCGCGCCGTAGCGCTTCCAGTAGCCGACGCGGGCCGCGTCGACGGTTTCCTGGCTCGCGGGCGTGACGCCGTCGCCGAGCACGCGCGCGATGTACGTGTTCATGTTGGCGCTGATCGCCGGAAAGATCGCGTGCGATGCATCGTGCAGCGTGTTGTCGAGGTCGAACAGCCAGACAGGCGAGGGGAGCTTGGACACGGTGGGAACGGAACGGACAAGGGAGTTCAGATTATATCGGCATGACGCAGCGCGTTTCTTCCTCTGATCCAGATCGCATGCCCGGCTGTCGGGCCGATCCAGAATGGGTCAAGGATGACTTCCGCGAGGATGCGTATGCGCCGCTTCTTCCACCTGATTCTGGTATGCCTGCTGGCCACGCCGCTGGCCCATGCGACCGACCGCGGTGCGCTGTTCCGGCTCACGCTGGACGGCCACGTGATGCATCTGTTCGGCACCTTGCACGTCGGCCTGCCGGACTTCTATCCACTCGAAGACCGCCTCACGGGCGCGCTGGCCGAGGCATCGACGCTGGCGCTCGAGATCGATCCCGACCAGCCGCGTGCCGACCTGCAGGACGCGCTGCGCACGTACGGCATGCTCGCGCCCGGCAATCCCGCCTACGACAGCCTGCCGCCCGAGCAGAAGCGGCGTCTCGACAGGCTGTTGCAGCAGGGGGGCCTCGACGCGTCATCGATGTTGAGCTTCAAACCGGTGCTGCTGGCGACGATGCTGACACTGGCCGAATACACGCGCCAAGGGTACCGGGTCGACCTGTCGAGCGATGCGTGGCTGGCCCGCCAGGCGCGCCGGCACCACGTCCGGGTGCTGGCGCTGGAATCGCTGGGCGGCCAATTGGCGCAGCTGGACCGCCTGCCGATGCCGGATCGCTGGCGGTTTCTGGAAGAAATGATGGACACGATCGAATCCGGCGCCCAGCGCACGGAGGCCCGGGAAGTCGTGCGGGCCTGGAGTACCGCGGACCGGCAGGCGCTCGACCGGATGGCGGAGCGGTGCGAGACGGACCGGAGCGTGTCAGGCCGCTTCGTGACCCAGGTGCTGCTGAAGGAGAGGAACGTCGGGCTGGCCGAGCGCCTGCTGCAATTGCTGCGTGCGGAAGACCGGACCGTGGCCGCGATCGGCGTGCTGCATTTATTGGGGACGGGGAGTGTGCCGGCTTTGCTTGAACAAAGCGGGGTGACGATCGAACGGGTCTACTGAGCCGTCATTCCCGGCATTGCCGGAAATGACTTCCCGCGCACGCGGGAACGGCGGATGCGAAACAAAAAAGGGTCCGAAAAATCGGACCCTTTTTCTTAATTCTGGCGGAGCGGACGGGACTCGAACCCGCGACCCCCGGCGTGACAGGCCGGTATTCTAACCAACTGAACTACCGCTCCAGCTTTTACTCCTCTCTCGCATCCTGACGCTTGTCATCGCGCCGCGAGTGTCCTGCATTCCTGCCGCGCAAACGCGCAGCGTGAACAAGATGCTTGTCTTATCCGTTACGTCAGGCATCGGGGATACCAAAACAGGCGGGAATCTGGACAAATCCTGGTGCCCTTGACGTGGATTGAACACGTGGCCTCTCCCTTACCAAGGGAGTGCTCTACCACTGAGCTACAAGGGCAGTGATTCTTGTGGCGCCATTCAGACGCCACAGAAATTCAGTGCGAGCGGATCATAGTGCCAAAAGCCTGTTCGGTCAAGACTTCCAGCAACAAAGAGTGCTCGATGCGGCCATCGATGATGTGCACGGTGTTCACGCCCGACTTGGCGGCGTCCAGCGCCGACGAGATTTTTGGCAGCATGCCGCCGGAAATCGTGCCGTCTGCGAACATCTCGTCGATCTCGCGTGCCGACAGGTCGGTGACCAGGTTGCCGCTCTTGTCCTGCACGCCGGCGATATTCGTCATCATGATCAGCTTTTCGGCTTTCAGGATTTCCGCGATCTTGCCGGCGACGACGTCGGCGTTGATGTTGTAGGCCTGGCCGTCCTGGCCGAAACCGATCGGCGAGATGATCGGGATGAAGGCGTCGTCCTGCAGCGCTTTCACGACGGCCGGATTGATCGCTTCGATTTCGCCGACGAAACCGATGTCGAGGAACTCGCCCGGCTTTTCCTTGTCCGGCATGGCCATCCTGCGTGCGCGGATCAGGCCGCCGTCCTTGCCGGTCAGGCCCACGGCCTGGCCGCCGTAGTGGTTGATCAGCATGACGATGTCCTGCTGGACTTCGCCGCCCAGCACCCACTCCACCACTTCCATGGTTTCTTCGTCGGTGATGCGCATGCCTTGCACGAAGGTGCCCTGCTTGCCGATTTTTTTCAGGGCGTTGTCGATCTGCGGACCGCCGCCGTGCACCACGACCGGATTCATGCCGACCAGCTTCAGCAGGATCACGTCGCGCGCGAAGCCGTGCTTCAGGCGCTCGTCGGTCATCGCGTTGCCGCCGTACTTGATGACGATCGTCTTGCCGTGGAAATTACGGATGTAGGGGAGCGCTTCGGCCAGGATCTGTGCCTTGATCTGCGGCGAGACCGCAGTCAGGTCGTTGTTCTGGTCGTCGCCCGTCAGATTGCTCAGCGTTGCGTTCATTGGGGGTCCGGAAAAGAATTTGCGAGATTTTACAGGCAATAGCCTACCGCAGTGGCCATTATAGAAGTTCTATGTTGTATTTTCCGGCACCGGCCGTTAAGGTGCATTACATCTGGATACACGATGTCACCTTTGCATGAGCACTTGTTCACAATGCGGCGCCGAATTCGGTTGCGCGATGGCGGATGGTACCGATGGTGCACCGTGCTGGTGCACGAAGCTGCCGCCCGTGGTCCCGCTGCCGGTGCCCGGCGCAGCGGCCGGGTGCTGGTGTCCGGCCTGCCTCGAACAGCATATCGCGCAACAGGCCGACAAGGCGCCGGGTATGTAAGCGTCAGCGCGCCGTCCGGAAGAACCGCATCATTTCGCGGCTCGCGTTCGGGCCTTTGCCATCCGTATAGCTGCCGCGCGTATCGCCGCCCGACCAGGCGTGGCCGGAACCGTGGATCTCCCAGTGTTCCGCGTGGATGCTGCCGTCGGGCCGGCGGTGCACGGTGCGCGTATAGGCGTGGCCATCTGGCACGTTGCCGGGTTCGACGACGACGTCTTCCGATGGGTGGCGCCGGCGCTGGTTGATCAGTTCGTGGCCGTTGGCCGGATGCACGGTCGTGTCGCGGTCGCCGTGGAACACGATGATCGGCAACGATTTACCCGGCTTGTGGCCGGTGCGGAAATCGCCCTTCATCGCGGCCATCGCCGACGGCAGGTCGTGCGCCGCCGCGAACGGCAGGCCGGAGTGGACACCGACGGCCGCGTACAGCTCCGGATACAGCGTGCCCATGATGGCCGCCATCGCGCCGCCCGCGGACAGGCCCGCGACGTAGACGTGCTTCGGATCGATCACGTAGCGCGCCATGATGTCCTGCGTGAGCCCGGCGATGATCGATGGCTCGCCCTGGCCGCGCTGCTGGTCCGCGGCGCTGAACCAGTTCCAGCAGCGCGTCGCGTTGGCCTGCTGCGACTGGGCCGGATAAGCGACGAGGCAGCCATATTCCTCGGCGAGGGCGTTCATGCCCGTGCCGAGCGCGAAGTCGTCGGGATGCTGCGAGCAGCCGTGCAGCATCACGAGCAGCGGCGCCGGCTGTCCGGCATACGTGCTCGGGATATACAGTTTGTAGTCGCGGGTGCCCGCGTCGTTCGAATAACTGGCGTCGATGAAATGGCCGGGCAGGCCGATCGCGGCCGCGCCCGTCGACAGCGGGGGCACATTGAACGGATTCGCACTCTGGCCCAGGCGGGACAGGTCGGCCAGCATGTCGGAAAAGGCGTCGTAGGTCGGATAATTCGAGGCCGGCGGCGTGATGGATTCCACGCTTTTGACCGCTGCGGTCTGCACGGCGGTGGCATTCTTGACGGATTCCCGGATGACGGTGCGGGCAACGGACGGGCCGCGGCGCATCAGGGATCGGGTTGCAGCGCGCATTTGCGCCAGGAACTTGTGATTCAGGGACATCGGCACTCCTTGTGGGGTGTGTCGGCAATGCGCCGGCGCGTGGCTGAGGCATCGATCGAGGGTTCAGTCTTGATGGCAAAGCTTGCGCGAACCTTACAGATGGGGTAAGCGCAACGCGCAACGGAAGAGCCCCAGTCTACGCGGGTGGGCTTGTCGGTCAAGCGCGATTCGTCCCGGTAGGTTAATCTGCGCACCATGTGTCCTATATCCCAGACCAGTCGGCGCTCCAAGTGGCGCGACACAATACCGACAGTTGCACAGGCCGCGGCATGAACGAGACACGTCTTTTGCCGGAACAACAGACGCCCGTGCCGTCCCCATGCATCAATGTGTGCAAGATGTCGCCCGTGACGGGCCTGTGCGAGGGCTGCCTGCGCACCATCGACGAGATCGTCGCGTGGGGCCGCGCCGACGACGACACCAAGCGCGCCGTGTGGGCGGAGATCCGCCGGCGCGAAGAACAGATTCCGTTCGATTGATGCCGGCGCTGCAAATTTAGAGCTCGGAATCTAGCACGATCGTGCTTTTCTAATCCATAATCGACGGGTCCGATCAACTATCGCGAGAAACCCATGGCGCTGCCTCCCGTCCTGCAAAACCTGTCCCTCCCCGTCATCGCGTCGCCGATGTTCATCGCCAGCGGTCCCGCGCTGGTGGCCGCGCAGTGCAAGGCGGGCATCGTCGGTTCCTTTCCCGCGCTGAACGCGCGTCCGGCCGAGCTGCTCGACACGTGGCTGACGGACCTGCAGCGCGAGCTGGCGGATTACCAGGAACTGCATCCGGACCGGAAGGTGGGCCCGATCGCCGTCAACCAGATCGTGCACCAGTCGAACGACCGCCTGGAACACGACGTGGCCGTGTGCGTGAAGCACCAGGTGCCGATCATCATCTCGTCGCTGCGCGCGCCGCCGAAAGAGATGCTGGACGCCGTGCACGCCTATGGCGGCATCGTCATGCACGACGTGGTTTCGATCCGTCACGCGGAAAAGGCGCTGGAAGCGGGTGTCGACGGCCTGATCCTCGTCGCGGCCGGCGCCGGCGGCCATGCGGGCGCGCTGTCGCCGTTCGCGCTGGTCGGCGAAGTGCGCAAATTCTTCGACGGCCCGATCGCGCTGTCGGGTTCCATCGCGACGGGCGACGCCATCCTCGCCGCGCAGGCGATGGGCGCCGACTTCGCCTACATCGGCTCGCGCTGGCTGGCCACGCGCGAATCGAACGTCACCGACGCCTACCGCAGCGCGATCGTGGAATCGACGGCGGCCGACGTCGTCTACACGAATCTGTTCACGGGCGTGCACGGCAACTACCTGAAAAAATCGATCGTGGCGGCCGGGCTGGATCCGGACAACCTGCCGGTGTCGGACAAGAGCAAGATGAGTTTTGGTTCCGGCAGCGCCAAGGCGTGGCGCGATATCTGGGGCGCGGGGCAGGGCGTCGGGCTGATGGATGACGTGCCGACTGTCGCGGAGATGGTGGAGCGCCTGACGCAGCAGTATCAGGCGGCAAGGGAAAGGCTGGGCCTGAAGGCCTGATCACGTCATCCCCGCGAAAGCGGGGATCCATGCTGAAGTACCGAAGTACGCAGCTTTTTCGACTTCGGAAACTCAGTATGGGTTCCCGCTTTCGCGGGAACGACGGGGCGGGCGCTTAGCCCAGCACCTTGTCCGCATCCCGAATCACCCACAACCCCGGCAAATTGCGCCAATACCCGTGCGCATCCATGCCGAAGCCGACGACGAACTGGTTCGGCACCGTCAGGCCGACGATGTCCGCCTGCACCGGTTTCACTTTACCGAGTTCCTTGTCCGCAAACACGGCCAGGATCACCTCGGCCGCGCCCATGTCCAGCAGGCGCTGCTTCACGTGGGCCAGCGTTTCGCCTTCGTCGAGGATGTCGTCGACGATGATGATCGTGCGGCCCGTGACGTCCTGGCGCGGGATGACTTTCCACACGACTTCGCCGCCACGGTCCAGGTCGCCGTAACGGGTGACGTGGATGTAGTCGAATTCGAGCGGGAACGTCAATTGCGGGAGCAGGTTGCCGGTGAACACCACCGCGCCGCCCATGACGCCCAGCACCAGGGGAAATTCCCCCGTGTCGTCATTGTCGAAACGCTGGTTCAGCACTTCGGCGACGTTGCGTACGGCCGCCTGGACGGTGTCCGCGCTGACGATTTCCTCGGCATTGGCCAGCAGCGCGCGGGCGCGGTTGTAGTGAAAGTCTTGCATGATATTTCAGGGTCGGTTGCAGGATCGGATTGATCCCTGGGCGTGCGATTATCCGTCAGTTTGCGCTTGCGCGCGATTTCCGGCGGCGCGGGTCGGCGGTATGCTTCAGAGGGCGTATCATACCGGCTTGATAAACACATCACCCGACAACCGAGCCACCATGCCAGCACCTGATTCCACCCGTGTGCGCGCCGAGCGCCTCGAGAAGCTGCGCGCCGCGATGGCGCGCCACCAGGTCGATGCCTTCATCGTACCGTCCGCCGATCCGCACCTGTCCGAATACCTGCCCGGCCGCTGGAAGGGCCGCGAATGGCTGTCCGGGTTCACGGGGTCCGTCGGCACGTTCATCGCCACGCACGACTTCGCCGGCGTGTGGACGGACGGCCGCTACTACACGCAGGCCGAGAACGAACTGGCCGGCACGGGCATCCGGCTGATGAAGATCCCGTCCGGCGCGAGCCTGCTGCACATCGACTGGCTGGCCGACACCCTCGACGCAGGCCGGACGGTCGCCGTGGACGCGCGCGTGCTGGGTCTCGCCGTCGCGCGCCTGCTGGGCGATGCGCTGGCCGCCCGCGGTGTGAAACTGCGCACGGACCTCGACCTGCTGGACGAGATCTGGGATGACCGCCCGGGCCTGCCGCCCGAGCCGGTCTACGAACATGTGGCGCCATTCGCGGTGCTCGATCGCGCCGATAAACTGCATGCGACGCGCAACGCGATGGCGAGGCTCGGCGCCGAACGTCACTTCATCTCCACGCTCGACGACATCGCCTACCTGTTCAACCTGCGCGGCGCCGACGTCAGCTTCAATCCCGTGTTTCTCGCGCACGCGCTCGTGGAAGCGATGGGCGCCACGTTGTTCGTCGCCGACGGCAAGATCGATGGGAGCCTGCGTGCGCGCCTGGAACAGGACGGCGTGCGCGTGGCGCCGTACGAGGGGGCGCGGCAGGCGCTGGCGGCGCTGCCGCCCGACAGCACGCTGCTGGTCGATCCGCGCCGCATCACGGCCGGCATGCGCGCCGCCGTGCCGGCGCATGTGCGCGTGGTGGAAGCCATCAACCCGACGACCCTGGCGAAATCGCGCAAGCTCGATGCCGAGATGGACCACGTGCGCGACACGATGGAACAGGACGGCGCCGCCCTGTGCGAATTTTTCGCATGGCTCGAGCGGACGCTGGCCGATCCGAACCGCACGCCGCTGAACGAAGTCCACATCGACGAGCAGATCACGGCGGCCCGCGCCCGCCGTCCGCACTTCGTCAGCCCCAGCTTCGGCACCATCGCCGGCTTCAATGCGAACGGCGCGATCATGCACTACCGTGCGTCCGAAGACAACTGCGCCGTGATCGAGGGCGACGGCCTGCTGCTGATCGACTCCGGCGGCCAGTACCTGGGCGGCACGACGGACATCACGCGCGTCGTCCCCGTCGGCACGCCGTCCGCCGCGCAAAAGCGCGACTTCACCCTGGTGCTGAAAGGGATGATCGCGCTGTCCGTCGCGCGCTTCCCGCGCGGGACGAAAGGGCCGATGCTCGATGCGCTGGCGCGCGCCCCGATCTGGGCGGCTGGAATCGATTACGGCCACGGCACCGGCCATGGCGTCGGCTACTTCCTCAACGTGCACGAGGGGCCGCAGGTGATCTCGCCGTCGGCGCCGCCGGAGCCGCATACGGCCATGGAACCGGGCATGATCACGTCGAACGAGCCGGGCATCTACCGCCCCGGCCAGTGGGGCATCCGCATCGAGAACCTCGTGCTGACGCGCGTGGTGGGCGATGGAGCCATTGATCCTCAAAGCGAATTCCTCGGCTTCGAGACCTTGACCCTGTGCCCCATCGACACGCGCTGCATCGACCTGTCGCTGATGCGCGGCGACGAGGTCGCGTGGCTCAACGACTACCACCGCAGCGTGCGCGCGCGCCTGCTGCCGCACGTGACCGGCGCCGCGCGCGACTGGCTCGAACTGCGTACCAAGGAGATCTGACATGGCAGGAGCACGTTCCACCCGCGCCAGTGCCGCCGTCGACCGACTCAAGCGGCGCACCGGCGTGACGTCGTATTCGATGGCGCGCACCGGCGACGGCCTGTTCTTCCTGTCCGAAAAGCCGGGCGCGCCGCCGTTGTGCGCGCCGCTCGAGCTCGACGAGTTCGTGGCGTTCGTCAACGGCCTCGGTCCGCAAGAGGTCAAGCGCATCAGCAAGCACGACGTCGAATTCGAAAAACAGCTGGTCAGGAAAAAGCCTTGACGGCTCCCGCATCGAACGACCTGGCCCTCACGCTGCCGGAGCTGGTCGGCGCGTACTGGTCGCAGGCCGAACTGGCCACGAACGCGCTGATCCTCCTGAACCTGGCGGGCGCGCTGCTGCTGGGCCTCATGGTCGGCTACGAGCGTTCGTACCACGGCCGCGCGGCCGGCATGCGCACGTATGGCCTCGTGTGCATGGCGTCGTGCGCGCTGACGATCGTCGCCGGCTATCCGAGCCACTGGTTCGGCGGGCACGGGTCGTCCGTGGCACTGGTGGATCCCACGCGCGTGATCCAGGGCGTCGTGACGGGCATCGGTTTCCTCGGCGCCGGCGTCATCATGCGTTCGGGCTTCAACATCAGCGGCCTGACGACGGCGGCGTCGATCTGGTCGTCGTCCGTGATCGGCATCCTCGTGGGCCTCGGGTTCTACATGGCCGCGATGGGTCTCGCGTTCTTCTCCGCGATGATCATGATCTACCTGAACAAGGCCGTGGGCCTGCTGCCGTCGCGCCATGCGGTGGCCGTCACGCTGCACTTCAAGCCCGGCGTCTATCCGCAGGAAGAGACGCTGCGCCAGGCGGCGCTGGAGCGCGGCTACGAGATCGCCGGCGGCTCGCTCACGATCTCCAGCGAGAAGGGCTGCCAGGAGTGGCATTTCGTCGCGCTGGAATTGCCCGGCAAGCCGGGCGCGCCGCTGTCGCTGCTGGCCAGCGAGCTGTGCACGTTCGAAGGCGTGGACGGCTTCCAGCTTTCGCATGCACGCAATTGATATGAAGGGACATGAATGACACCCCAGGACGTTCTCGATTTCTGGTTCGGCGCACCGGGCAGCCTTGACGCCGGAAAACCGCGCCGCGAATGGTTCGTCAAGAAGGACGAATTCGATGCCGTCATCCGCGACCGCTTCGGCGCCGCCATCGAACAGGCGCTGGCCGGCGGCCTGCGCGAATGGGATGCGCAGGGACCGCGGGGCACCCTCGCGCGCATCCTCGTGCTCGACCAGTTCACCCGCAACGCCCATCGCAACACGCCCCTGTCCTTCGCCGGCGATGCGCTGGCGCTGGCGGCCGCGAAATCTCTCGTCGACAGCGGCGCCGACCGCGAGCTGCCGCCGCTGCAGCGCGCCTTCGCCTACATGCCGTTCGAGCACGCCGAGGACGCGTACATGCAGGAGCGCGCCGTCGAACTGTTCGGCGTGCTGGCGGCCGAACATCCGGGCTTCGACGAGATGCTCGATTACGCGCACCGCCACCGCGGCGTGATCGCGCGCTTCGGCCGCTTCCCGCACCGTAACGAGATCCTCGGGCGCGCGTCGACGCCGGAAGAAGTCGAATTCCTGCGCCAGCCGGGCTCCCGTTTCTAAGTCCCGTTTCTGAGTCCAGTCAATGATGACGACCCTGAACATCGTCGGCGCCGGCCACGTGGGCCGCGCCCTCGGCCGCCTGTTTGTTGCGCGCGGCGTGTTCGCCGTGCAGGACGTCAAAACGCGCGGCCCTGACAGCGCGCGCGACGCCGTCGCATTCATCGGCGCCGGTACGCCGGCCGATGGCGATGGCACGTTGCGGCCGGCCGACGTGTGGATGCTGGCCGTGGCGGACGATGCCATCGCCGGTGTCGCCGCCGCCCTGGCGCAATCCGCGCCGATGGCGGGCGCCGTCGTGTTTCATTGCAGCGGCGCCAAGGCGTCCACGGCGCTGGAGGCGTTGCGCCAGGCGGGGGCTGTCGTGGCCAGCGTGCATCCGGTGCGCAGCTTCGCCGATCCGGCCGCGGTCGCGGCGGCGTTCGACGGCACGTTCTGCGGCGTGGAAGGCGATGTAGCCGCGCTGGCGGTCCTGCTGCCCGCCTTCGAGGCGATCGGTGCGCGGCCCGTGCGGATCGACCCCGCCGCCAAGACCGTGTATCACGCGGCCGCCGTGTTCGCGTCGAACTACCTGGTGACCGTGATGGATGCCGCGCTGCGCGCCTACGAGGCCGCCGGCATCCCGGCCGACGTGGCGCGCGAACTGGCGCGGCCGCTCGCGACCGAAACTTTATCGAATGTGCTGCGGCTGGGGCCGGAAGCGGCGCTGTCCGGACCCATCGCGCGCGGCGATGCGGCGACCGTGGCGCGCCAGCACGCGGCCGTCGCGGCCTGGGACGGTCCGACGGGCGCACTGTACGACGCCCTCGCCTCCGCGACATGGGATCTGGCGCGGCGCAAGCCTCGCGGTATGTAACGCCATGTCACGTATTTTGTCGACGGAATTTACAATTCACTGTCGGGATTTTTCCTTGATGGCGTAACGCCCTGTATTTTCGAAAGAAAAAATTCGGGCATTATTTTTGCGTCTCCTCTCGCGCTAAAACACGAGGGGAGGGCAAATCCATGTTTAACAAATTCTGGAAAGCCGGTGTAGCGAGCACGATGTTTGTGGTGAGCAGTCTGGCGGCGGCTGCGCCGATCACTTTTATCCCGCCTAACGACCCGGCGGGGTACATCGGTTCGACGCATTCGAACGACGCGTGGTCCATGGGGCGCGGTATCGGTTTCCGGGTGACGACCCAGGAAACCATATCGAGCGTCGGCGTCTATGTGGACCTGGCCAACACCGAATTGCATTGGGGCATATATACGATCGACTCGTTGGGCAACGACGTCGCGAAGCTCGACACGCTCGCGTCCGGCAGTTCGGTGGTCACCACCAACGGGCTCGCGTGGATCGACTTCAACGTTCCCGACGTCGTGATCAACGAATACTGGAATTACCTGATCGAGTTCTCGTTCGACGGTGAATCCAACCAGAATTTTTATTATTACAACCGTGACGAATCCTGGGATCAGGGGATCTACCGTTCACTCGACGGTGAGGCATTGGGACGTTTCGAAAGTTACTATAACGTGCCGGCGATCCGGGTCAATGGCGCCTACGTACCGGAGCCCGCATCGCTTGCATTGGTCGGTGCCGGCATGCTGGCGCTGGGTGTGCGCCGCCGCCGGAGCTGAAAACCTGGACCGGCGTGATTGCGCCGTTGTGCGTCATGTTGTAAAAAGCCTGTCTGCCCAAACAGATGGGCTTTTTTGTTGGAGACCACATGATGTTGACTGCATGGGCCACGCTGGCCGCACTGGGCGTGTATTTCTGGACCGGCGTCATGGCCGGCTGGGCCAGGAACAAGTACAACGTGCCCGCCCCAATGATGGAGGGGCCGCTGCCGTTCCAGAGCGCGCAACGGGCGCAGGCGAACACGCTGGAACAATTGCCGCTGGTGCTGGCGCCGCTATGGCTGTGCGGCCACTATCTGGGCGATCGCTGGGCGGCCGCGGGCGGGCTGCTGTGGTGCGTCGGACGGATTCTGTATGCGCTCGGCTATTACCGCGATCCGGCCAAGCGCGAGATCGGCTTCATCGTCGGCATGCTGGCGTGCGGTGCCCTCGTTGCGGGCAGTGTCATCGGGTTATTGTCCGCCTGACCTGTTGCACTAGAGCAAAATCTCGAAAACCATTCGTCGACAAAGTTCCCATACTGCAATAAGCTGTGTCTGATTTTAATTTATTGGATGACGGCGCCGCCGTCATGCGTGGAGGACGACAGCATGCTGTTCCTGAAAAGTACGAGTGTCACCAAGGCACCGGGCATTTATGAAGTCGACGTGGCAGCAAAGCCGCCGGGTAAGACGTTCGGCGTATTCATGGCCACCGATCCGGACAATCCGCCGCGGGCCGTGCTGACGGCCCTGGCCGAGCTCGGCTTCGAGAGCACTTACCAACAGACCTATGTCCACAAGGACAAGGGCAAAGTCCTCGACCTGCATTTCCAGAAGAACGGCACCGACCTGTTCAACGGTTGGAAGACCGAGGAATGCACGGCCAACCTGGCCGCGCTCGACACCCTGTTCGGCAACGTCGGCATCAAGGTCACGCCGCGCGTGATGAGCCTGGCCGAAGCCTACGCCTGATCAGGCTTTCACCTCCACGTGGTACAGCGCCCACGGGCAGGCGGCAAAGCGCTGCGGCAGCGGCAGTGCCGCCATCTCGGCCACCCGGTCGGCGTCGTACACGGCCCATAGCGGCCCAAGTCCTCCCAGCGGCATCGGATTGCCATCGATGTGCGTGGCCACGATGAAGCGCCGCGCACGCGCCTGCGCGACCGGCAGTTCCACGTTGTAGCCATCCACCGCGCGCAAGATCAGGATCGTCCTGTCGCCCACCGTTGCGCCGGCGCGCGCCAGCACGTCCGTCAGTAGCGGGCCGCGCAGCGTGTGCGGCCTGCCGTCGTACTCCAGGGTCGGGCGGATCGTCACGGGCGGCAGGGCCAGCAGGCTGGCGTAATCGAACGCCCAGGCTTTCGCGAACGTGACCTGGTGCTTGTGCATCATCTGGTCCAGCGCCGGGTCGAGCGGCCCGCGATTGCTGTGCGAAATGTCTCCAGTGACTGTCAGCAGGGCAGGGCCGCGGCCGGACGGTTGCGCCGCGTGGCCGGCGATCGGAAGGGCGCCCGCGACCGCCGCGGCGCCGAGGAACTGGCGTTTGTTCATGAGAAAATGCCTGGTCGATGAGATCCTCTCATCATAGCAATATTGTCGAATGGATTTGTTTTCCACAAGCATGGATTTGATCCCCATCCCGATCGAGGATGGCGAGTTGTCCATGCTGGCCCAGCTTCCTATACCGATCGGCAATGCCGAGATCCTGGCGCGCCTGCTTGCCGAGACATCATGGCGTGCCGACACCGTCGTCGTGTATGGCAAGCGCTATCTGCAACCCCGCCTGACGGCCTGGTATGGCGAAGCCGGCTATACCTATTCCGGCCTGACCCTGCATCCGCTGCCGCTGACACCGCTGCTGGAAACACTGCGCGCCGCGGTCGAGCAGGCGACGGGACGGCGCTACAACAGCGTCCTGCTGAATCACTACCGCGACGGCGCGGACAGCATGGGCATGCACAGCGACGACGAGCCGGAACTGGGACCGCAGCCGGTCATCGCCTCGCTCAGCTACGGCGCCTCCCGCACATTCATCCTGCGCCACAAGCGCAGCAAACGCACCGTCAAACTGGACCTGACGGATGGCAGCCTGCTGTTGATGGCGGGGAACCTGCAGGCGAACTGGCAGCACGGCATCAACAAGACGGCCAAACTGGTTGGACCACGCATCAATCTAACTTTTCGTTACGTGAGCTAAATCGTTGTTATCTCTGCCCAATTTTCGTTAAAGCACTACTGAATTTAGGGTCATTAAGTTACATTCGATTACAAGTCTTACGAGTTCTGCACGGACTTCACCAATTCGCGGTGCTATCTTGACCACATCACGATTCACGATCGAATCGCGAACCAGTCAAACAACGCAAAGGGAATCCGTAACATGAAAAAGCTCATCGTTGCACTGATCGCCACCACTGCCGCCGTCGGCGCGGCCCAAGCCCAGACCACCCAGACCCAACCGCGCGCCTACGTCGGCGTCGGCATCGCCACGGCGGACCACGTGAATTCCTCGGTCGGCGGCCTGACGAATTTCGACAGCGACGGCTACAAGGCCTCGGGCAAGATCTTCGGCGGCTATGAATTCGACCAGAACTGGGGCGTCGAAGCCGGCTATACCGACTTCCGCAACTCGGATTTCAACTACACCGCCAACGGCGTCAACGGCAGCGGCCGCACCAAGGGCAACAGCTACTATGTCGCCGGCAAGTACAACTACCCGGTCAACGACCAGTTCTCCGTGTACGGCAAGCTGGGCCTGCAGCACAGCGAGCGCAAGCTGGAAACCGCCGCGCTGAACATGAAGAACACCGATACCGGTGCCTACGGCGCGGTCGGCGTGCAGTACAACCTGAACCAGCAGGTTGCCCTGACCGCAGAGTACGAGCGCTACGGCAAGAGCAAGGATTTCGGCGCCAAGGCCGACGCTTGGACCGTGGGTGCGCGCTACAGCTTCTAAGCGTCTCCAGCTTTACTCCCAAGGTAGAAAGGCCTGCACATGCAGGCCTTTTTTTTCGCCCGCTACGGACGTGCGATGTGCCCGGGCTGGCCTGCCGGCCGCATCCACGGCGGCAGCGCCAGCGGCAGCGCGGGCGGCGTGAATCCGGCCGAAATAAAACGGTGCAGCGACGACCACGGCCATTCCGATGGCTGTTGGCAGAGGCCATGGCGCATCGGGTTGCCGTGCACGTAGTCGACGAGGCTGGCGTATTCCTCGTCGTCGCCCACGCGGTAGTCGCGATAGTGACGTTCCCAGATGGCGCCGTCGCCCGTGCCGCCATCGCCCTTGCCCTTGGCGCCGCCCGGCAGGCAGGCTTTATGCAAGGCCTTGGAAAAGGCGATCTTGACGGCGCGCCAGCGCGACGCGCAGTCGTGGTCGCCCGGCGGCAGGGTCCAGATGGCGTGCGCGTGGTTCGGCAGCACGACCCAGGCATCGACGTGGAACGGTTTGCGGATGCGCGCCTGGCGCATCGCTTCGCCGAAAGCCGAGAAATGGTCCGTAAGTAAGGTGCTGTCTCGATCCAACAAGCGCACCGTAAAGAAAAAGGTCCCGCCCGGGACCCGGTTGTCGCGGTAATGTGTCATGAACGTAGTCTGCCAAGCGGCGCAGCCATGCCGTGTCGATCTGGCGCAAACGCGCACGAGTTGAAGAGCCTCAACCACAACGATTCTACCCACGATGTCTCTTTGACGACGATCCATTTCCGCGCATTAAACCGTGTGGCGGAAGTGGCAAACATGGCGTTTTGACACCGCAATGGTGCTCATTGGTTCGTCCAGCGAATTTTTTTTTCAAACGGACTGAACCTTTTCACAACGGCCGGTATTAACCGGACGATTTCCGCAGTAACAACCTGATATGCCACCCATTGCCCTGCTGTCCCAGCACCTGGTCTGCACCGGCCAGCTCGTTGCGCCCGACGCCGCCGCCCTGGCGCGACTGCTGTTGCTGGCGCCCGTGCTGGAGGAGTGGGTGGTGCGTGCCGGCTTGCAGGAGTGGCTGATCCGGCGCGCGGCGTTTGCATCGGTACCGATACCGGTAGCTTTGTCGGCGGCCGCGTTCGCGCTGCTGCATGTGGGCGCCGGCTGGCACGCGGCGGCGCTCGTGCTGCCACCGGGACTGGCGCTGGCGCTGCTCTACCAGCGCGTCCGCGACTGGCGCTGGTGCGCGCTGGCGCACTGCGGGATGAATGCACTGGCCCTTGGTGGCTGTGCCCTTTGAACGAATCTGGGAGTCACTATGACCGGGCTGCAAAGAAGTGTTTATACCGTTCTCGCCGTCCTTGCGTTCGTCCCGGCCGTGCACGCGGCCGATGCACTGAACGGCAAGAACCTGTACCTGAACGGGCCGACCAGCGGCGGCACGTCCTGCGCGTCGTGCCACGGGCCGTCACCCGCCGCCAACGTCAACGGCATCCTCGCCGCGGCGAATAACCCGAGCGTGATCAGCAGCGCCTTCAGCGCCAACAAGGGCGGCATGGGCACGCTGTTCAACGGCAAATTCACGACGGCGGAAATCGCGGACCTCGCCGCCTTCATCGGCAACCCGACCGTGACCGCCGCACCGGCGGCTGCCGTCAATCCGGCCTCGCTGAGCTTTGCGGCCAGCACCATCGGCCAGTCGGCATCGCCGCTCGCCACCACCTTGTCCAACACGGGCAACGCAGCCCTGAACGTGGGTACGTTGACCCTGTCCGGCGCGGCCGCGGGCGACTACGCCATCAGCGGCGGCACCTGCGCCAACGGCACGTCGCTGGCGGCGGGCGCCAACTGCACCGTGCAGGTCACCTTCAAACCCACCGTCTCCGGCGCACGCGGCGCATCGCTCGTCATCGCGCACAACGCGACGGGCGGCTCCAGCACCGTGGCCCTCTCCGGTACCGGCAACGCCGTCGCGCAGGCGACCGTCGCGCTGTCGGCCAATGCGATCGACTTCGGCGCCCTCGTCGCCGGCGTCGCGTCGCCCGCGAAGAGCATCACCGTCAACAACACGGGCCAGGCCGCGCTGACCTTCTCCAGCATCGCCGTCGGCGGCGCCAACGCGGGCGTGTTCACGCTGGGCGGCACGTGCGCGACCGGCACGGCCGTCCCGGCCGGCGGCAGTTGCACCGTGACCGTGACCGCGAATTCGTCGACGAACGGCGCGTTCAGCGGCAACCTGTCGCTGGGCTCGAACGCGTCGAACGGCGCCGTGACCGTGGCATTGTCCGGCACCGTCGCCGCGCCCGCACCGGCCGTCAAGGCCAATCCATCGGCTGTGGCGTTCGGCACGCAGACGATCGGGGCGCCGGCCGCGACGCAGACCGTCACCCTCGCCAACACGGGCAACGTGGCGCTCACCTTGAACGGCGTCGCCGTCTCGGGCGCATCCACCGTCACCATCGCGAGCAAAACGTGCGGCACGACCCTGGATGTCGGCGCCAACTGCACCGTGACCCTGGCCTTCGCGCCGACGGCATCCGGCACCGCCGCGGCCACGCTGGCCGTGACGTCGAATGCGGCGCCGCTGCAGGTGTCGATCAGCGGTACCGGCACCACGGCGCCGGCGGCGAAACCGGCGCTGTCGGAAGCGGGCCCCGTCGCCTTCGCGGATACGCAGGTCGGCAAGAGCGCCGCGACCCACACGATCACCCTGTCGAACGGCGGCACGGCCGCGCTGAAGGTCGCATCGCTCGTGCTGGATGGCGCGCAGGCGTCCGACTTCGTCCTCGGCGGCACCTGCGCCACCAACGTGTCGGTTGCGGCGTCGGCCAGCTGCACGATCGACGTCGGCTTCAAACCGACGGCCGCCGGCCAGCGCGCCGCGACCCTCGTCCTGATGACGGACGCGGGCAACCAGTTCACGGTCGCACTCGGTGGCACTGGCGTCGCCGTGCCCGTGCCGATGCTGACCGTGAACCCGCAATCCTTCGACTTCGGCGCGGCCGACGTCAACGGCACCTCGCCCACGCACCGCATCACGCTGGCCAATACCGGCGCCAACGCGGCCACCGTGACGGCCGCCACGTTCACCGGCCCGTACGCGTTGCAGGCGGATACGGGCGCCTGCGCGGCCGTGCCGTTCACCCTGCAGCCGGGCGCGAGCTGCGACCTCGTCGTGGGCGTCACGCCCCGGGGGTTTTAAAAAAATGACGCGGCCGCCGAAAATAGAGGTGTTGATGTCGGGGGTGGGCGGTTGATTTAAAAAAAAAGGGGGGGGGGGCGCGCGCCCCCCCGCCGGCGGGCGGCCCCCCCACCACCCCCCCCGCCCCGGGCGCCCCGGTGGGGCTTTGCGGCGCGCTTTATTGCCCCCCCCCGCGGCCCGCGCCGCTGTCGCTGCTGGCCAGCGAGCTGTGCACGTTCGAA
>NZ_JBKYMO010000005.1:0-53068 GCF_047302915.1 Massilia sp. CT11-108
GCCTCGCCGTCGCCGCCGCGCTGGTGGCCGCGTTGAGCTACAGCGTCGCGAGCCTGTATGCGCGCACGGCGCAAAGCGTGGAGCCGTTCGCCAACGCGCACGGCACGATGTGGACGTCCGCGCTGATGGTGCTGCCCGTCCTGCCCCTGTTCCCACCGGCCGGCGCGCCGACCGTGGGCATCGTCGGCGCCGTGATCGCACTGGGCGTGCTGTGCAGCGGCATCGCGTACATCCTGTATTTCAAATTGATCGAGGAAGTCGGCACGACGTCCGCCCTGACGGTCACGTTCCTGAGCCCCGTCTTCGGCATCCTGTGGGGCGCGCTGTTCCTCGGCGAGGCGATCGGCTGGTACACGATCGTGGGCTCGGCCATCACGCTGGTCGGCACCGCGTTCGTCACGGGTTTCGTCCCGCGCTTCGGCCGCGATGCGCCCGTGCCGGTACCCACCAAAATGAGCAGCAAATGAGCCGCCACACGATCGCGCTGCCGGCCGGCTATCGCCACGCGGACGCGTACACATTCCACGGCCGCGATGCCGATGCGCTGGCCGAAGTCGTCGATGCGCAGGCGGGACGCATCCGCAAGGGCGTGCTGCTGGACGGCGTGCCGACGCTGCTCGACATCGCGCTGCACGCGGACCGTGCCGAGTGCGTCGTCGACAGCGACGGCGCCACCTCGGAGGCTGCGGTCCAGGACGCCCTCGTGAACATGCTGGGCCTGCGCATCGACCCCGCGCCGTTCGAACAGGCCGTGCGCGCCGATCCGCTGCTCGGCCCCGTCGTCGCGCGCCAGCCTGGCCTGCGCGTGATCCAGTCGGCCACCGTGTTCGAAGCGCTGACGTGGGCCATCATCGGCCAGCAGATCAACCTGCCGTTCGCCATTTCCCTGCGCCGCACGTTCATCGGCCTGGCGGGACGCGCGCATTCGAGCGGCCTCTGGTGTTATCCGGAAGCGGCCGACGTGGTCCGTCTCGACATCGAACAACTGACCAGCCGTAAGTTTTCCGGCGCGAAGGCGGAGACCTTGTTGCGCTTCGCCCGTCTCGTGGCCGACGGCACGCTGCCGCTGGACCGCACGGATGAACCGGCCGGCGTGAGCGAGCGCCTGCTCGCGGTCAAGGGCATCGGCCCGTGGACCGTCAACTATGCGCTGCTGCGCGGCTGGGGCTACGCCGACTGTTCGCTGCACGGCGACGTGGCCGTGCGCAACGCCATCGGCCGGCTGACGGGCGGCGAGCGGCCCGGCATGCGCGAGGCCGAAGAATTTCTCGAAGCCTACCGCCCGCACCGCACGATGGCCGCAGCCTACCTCTGGGCCAGCCTGAACCAGCCCGCCGGCTGACGCCGCTTTGTGCCGCCACAAGGCGCGGCCCCTCCGCTTGTCCAGACTGCTCGTAGCCTGAAACAAGCGGAGCGCATCATGAAAGCACAGACATGCGTGGCGGCGGTGCTGCTGGTCCACGCCGCCCTGGCCCACGCCGACACGCAAGATCCCGACGATCGCGGCGCCTATCTGTCGCTGGCATTCGGCAACGGCCGCATCTACGGCGGCAACGCGACCGGCTACCAGTGGATGCGCGGGCGCACGTTCGAAGTCCGCGCCGGACGCGAGCAGGGTGCCATGCGGACCGACTTCGTCCATTACAACGAAGGCCATCCGGACAACAACCACCGCGACGGGTTCGCGCTGCAATGGCTGGCCGCCCACCGCTTTTCCCACGCGTGGACGGGCGAGCTGGGCGCGGGACCGTATCTCAGCATGAACACCACGGAGATCGCCGGCCGCCAGATCGACGATGCCCGTCTCGGCGTGCTCCTCAGCGCCGGCCTGCGCCTCACCGTGCCCGGACCGCCCGGCACCCATCTGCGCCTCGGCTACAACCATGTGGCCATGCGCCATGTGCACCGGTCGGACGCGCTCGTGCTCGGCGTGGGACGCCAGTTCGGCCCGGCCGAGCCGGCGCCCGACGTGGTGCCGGACGGGCATATATGGATCGGCGGCACGTTCGGCACGTCGATCACGAACATGTCCGGTACCCATGGCGCGCACGCGGGCGTGATCGAGGCCAGGCAGTATGCGGACCGCTGGGGCGTCGGCACCAAATTCCTGTTCGAAGGCGACGACGGCGCGCGGGTCGACCGGCGCGGCGCCGCGGCGCAGCTGTGGTACGAGCAGCCCGTAACGCCGCGTTTTTCGATGAGCGCCGGCCTCGGCCCCTATTTCGCCGCGAACCGGCGCGACGGCAATCGCACGGCCACCAATCTCCTGATCAGCTTCCAGGCCGAGCGCGCGCTGTCCGCGCGCACGCGCGCCATCGTCAACTTCAACCGCATCAAGACGTTCCGCAAGACGAACGACCGCGACCTGTTCCAGGTCGGCGTGCTGCGGCGGTTCTAGGTCCTAGTGATAGTCCTGCCAGCGCGGCAGCCCGTCGAACTGCTGCGCGCCCTCGCCCGCGAACCGGATCAGTTCGGGCAAGGGCACCATGGCCAGGTTGTCGCGCCCGTAGTGCCCGCCCAGCGCACTGGGTATTTTCAGACAATACTTGCGTCCGGCGGTCAGCGGGCCCAGCGTGGTCTCCGCGAGGCGCACCTGGTCGTGCATGTACCAGCCGTCGAGGAATTCCTGGTTGTACGACAGGGCGTCGAGGGCGGCGCGGTCCTCGGCCACCGGTTCGCAGCGCAGGTCTTGCGGCGACAGGCGCCAGTACATGCCGTCCTCGTCGCGGACGATCAGATTGCCGAAGGCGTTCTCTCCCAGCACCTCGACCGCGTGGAGGCCGGTCCAGCCCCACGCCTCGTTGATGTCTTCCACAGTAATCATTCGTTGGCTCCGCTTTCAACGCACACGGAGACTTCGACCGGGCCGGGCGGCGGGCGTTGCGAGGATTGCTGGAATGGTTGAGGCGAGTCGAGCAGACGACCCAAAACGAAAAAGCCGCTGATCCGGAACAGGATCAGCGGCTTTGGAATCTGGTTGCGGGGACAGGATTTGAACCTGTGACCTTCGGGTTATGAGCCCGACGAGCTGCCAGACTGCTCCACCCCGCGTCTGATGATTCGTATTATACGCACCTTCCACACTTTAGGCAATCGAAGTTCTCCGGCTCGCCCGGATCGCAGCATAAGCCGCCTCCGCCGAGGCGCGCATCGCGGGCGGATTGCGGCCCAGTCGCTCCCAATACAGTGGTAAAGTAAGGGCAACTTAATTTATCTGCTTCCTATGAAATTCTGCTCCGAGTGCGCCCACCCGGTCACGGTGGCCATCCCCGAAGGCGACAACCGTCCGCGTTACGTGTGCACCCATTGCGGCACGATCCACTACCAGAACCCGAAGATGGTGATCGGCTCGATCCCCGTGTGGGAACAGGACGGCGAACTGAAGGTCCTGCTGTGCAAGCGCGCCATCGAGCCGCGCTACGGCTACTGGACGCTGCCGGCCGGTTTCATGGAAAACGGCGAGACCACGAGCGCGGCCGCCGCGCGCGAGACGGAAGAGGAAGCGGGCGCCAACATCGAGCTGGGCAATCTGTTCACCCTGCTGAACGTCGTGCACGTGCACCAGGTCCATATGTTCTATCTGGCGCGCCTCGTCGACCTGGACTTTGCACCGGGCATCGAAAGCCTGGACGTGCAATTGTTCAGCGAAGCCGAGATCCCGTGGGCCGACCTGGCCTTCCCCACGATCCGCACGACGCTCGAACTGTTCTTCGCCGACCGCGCGCAGATGCGCGAGGCCGGCAGCACCTATGGATTCCACACCCGCGACATCGCGGGTCCGATGCGGGCGCCCGTCCAACCCGACTGACAGGGCGTACGACGATGATTCCCTGGCTCGAGGCCCATACGCCGTTCCCCGACGTGTCCGAAGCGTTGACGACCGACGCGCCGGGCCTGCTCGCGGCCGGGGCGGACCTCTCGCCGCAGCGCCTGCTGGAGGCGTACCGGAACGGCATCTTCCCCTGGTTTTCCGAGGGCCAGCCGATCCTCTGGTGGAGCACCGACCCGCGCATGGTGCTGTACACCGACCGCTTCAAGGTCAGCGACAGCCTGAAGAAAACACTGCGCAAGATCGAGCGCAGCCGCCAGGCCGCCGGGCCGTGGGTCGTGCGCTTCGACGGCGCCTTCGAAGCGGTGATGCGCGCCTGCGCCGCGCCCCGCAAGGACGGGCCGGGCACGTGGATCTCGGAAGACATCATCGCCGGCTACACGGGCCTGCACCGCATGGGGTATGCGCACTCGTCCGAGGTCTGGCTGGACGGCGAACTGGTCGGCGGCGCCTATGGCGTGTGCATCGGCCGCATGTTCTACGGCGAATCGATGTTCGCGCGCGTGTCGGATGCGTCGAAGGTCGCGCTCGCGTACCTCGTCGCCTTCCTGCGCAGCCACGGCGTGAACATGGTCGACTGCCAGCAGGAGACGGGCCACCTGGCCTCGCTGGGCGCGGTGCCGATCCCGCGCCGGGATTTCCTGCAGCACCTGCGCCAGGCGATCCAGGAACCGCCGATCGAACGTTGGGAAGTCGCGCCACCGTTGACGGCCTAACGGTGCGCGGCGCCGTCTTTGGCTACAATGGGTTCAACACACGTCGTTCCGAGAGCTTTGCATGACGCACCTGAATGATCTGCCATTTTCCACGCTGCAGTTCTATACGACGGCACCGTATCCTTGCAGCTACCTCGACGCACGCCAGGCCCGCTCGCAGGTCGCCACGCCGTCGCACCTGATCAATGCGGACGTGTATTCGGAACTCGTGCGCAACGGTTTCCGCCGCAGCGGCATCTTCACCTACCGTCCCTATTGCGACGGCTGCCGGGCCTGCATCCCGGTGCGCGTCGCCGCCGAGCGCTTCACGCCCAACCGCAGCCAGCGGCGCGCATGGAAGCGCCACGAGGACCTGACGGCGATGGTGGCCAACCTGTCGTTCTCCGACGAGCACTATGCGCTGTACCTGCGCTACCAGACCACGCGCCACGTGGGCGGCGGCATGGACCAGGACAGCCGCGACCAGTACGCGCAATTCCTGCTGCAGAGCCGCGTCAACACGCGCCTCGTGGAATTCCGCGAACCGGACGGGCTGCTCCGCATGGTGTCGATCATCGACGTGCTGTCGGACGGCCTGTCGTCCGTCTACACGTTCTTCGACCCGGACGTGGCCGGTGCGTCGTTCGGCACGTACAACGTGATGTGGCAGATCGGCCAGGCGCGCGAACTGGGCCTGCCCTACGTCTACCTCGGTTACTGGATCGAGCAGAGCCCGAAGATGGCGTACAAGATCAATTTCAGGCCGTTGGAAGCCCGTATTGACGGCGCATGGGGTGTTCTGGATCGTTGAAGCCCCCAAGGACATGCGGTATTGCTGCCACACAAGGTAAAATGTCGCGAATTCTCGATAGCCGACCATGTCCGATAAACTCCTGTACGCCCTCGCCCGCCCGCTGCTGTTCTCCCTCGACCCCGAAACGGCCCACAACGTCACGCTCCCCGCCCTGCGCCGCGCCGCCGCGCTGGGGTTGACGGGCATCGTCCGCAAACCGAAGCCCGATCCGCGCACGGTCATGGGCATCACGTTCCCGAACCCGGTCGGCCTGGCTGCCGGCCTGGACAAGGACGGCGCCTACATCGACGGCCTGGCCGCGCTCGGCTTCGGCTCCATCGAAATCGGCACCGTGACGCCGCGCGCCCAGCCCGGCAACCCGCGCCCGCGCATGTTCCGCCTGCCGGCCGCGCGCGGCATCATCAACCGCATGGGCTTCAACAACGGCGGCGTCGACGCCTTCGTCGCCAACGTCCAGGCGTCGCGCTTCTACCAGGAACGCCAGGGCGTACTGGGCCTGAACATCGGCAAGAACGCCGACACGCCCATCGAGCGCGCGGCCGACGATTACGTCGCATGCCTGCAAAAGGTGTATCCGTACGCCAGCTATGTCACCGTCAACATCTCGTCGCCGAACACGAAGAACCTGCGCCAGCTGCAGGGCGCATCCGAACTGGATGCCCTGCTGTCGCAGCTGAAGGAAGAACAGTCGCGCCTGGCCGACAAGTACGGCCACTATGTGCCGCTGGCGCTGAAGATCGCGCCGGACGTCGATGGCGACCAGATCCGCAACATCGGCGGCGCCCTCGTCCGCCACGGCATCGACGGCGTGATCGCCACCAATACCACGCTGGCCCGCCGCGACGTGGAAGGCATGCGCCATGCGGCCGAACAGGGCGGCCTGTCGGGCGCGCCCGTGTTCGAACAGTCGACCATCGTGATCCGTGCGCTGAAGGCGGAAGTGGGCAATGCCGTGCCGATCATCGGCGTGGGCGGCATCCTGAGCGGACGCGATGCGAAGGCCAAGATCGATGCGGGCGCCCAGCTCGTGCAGTTGTACAGCGGCCTGATCTACCGGGGTCCCGCGCTCGTGCGCGAGTGCGCGGACGCGTTGCGTGGGCAGCGCTAAAAAGAGAACGTCGTTCCCGCGAAGGCGGGAACCCAATTTTGCGTGCCGGCTGCGCGAGCAGACTTGGGTCCCTGCCTTCGCAGGGACGACGTTGTTTTATGTTGCGTTCGATTGTGTGTAGCGGCTTTTAATCCGCTACAACCGGATGCAGCGCCTTCTCGATATCCGACTTCGTGAAACCCTGCGCGAAGCGCTCGATGAAGTCGTAGGCGTACGCGCGCAGGTAGGCGCCGCGGCGCACCGCAAGCCGCGTCACGTTCGGCGCGAACAAGTGCGACGACTCGATCGCGCGCAGCCCGCGGTCGCGGCCGTGGTCGAACGCCATCGAAGCGACGATACCTACACCCATCCCCAGCGACACGTACTGCTTGATGACGTCGGAGTCCATCGCCGTCAGCATGATGTCCGGGCTCACGCCGGCGGCGGCGAACGCCGCGTCGATGTGGCTGCGGCCGGTAAAGCCCACGTCGTACGTGATCAGCGGGAATTCGGCCAGGTCGGACAGCTTGATCGGCGACCGCTGCAGCAGCGGATGCCCATCCGGTACGACGACGAGGTGGCTCCAGCGGTAGCACGGGAACGACACGAGGTCGGGGAACGTCGACAGGCCTTCCGTCGCGATACCGATGTCGGCGCGGCCCGACAGCACCCATTCCGCGATGTGATCCGGCGCGCTCTGCTGCAGGGCGATGCGCACGCCCGGGAACGCCGTGCGGAACGCCTGCACCACCTGCGGCAGCGCGTAGCGCGCCTGCGTGTGGGTGACGGCGACCGTGAGCGTGCCGCTGTCCTGCGCGGCGTATTCGCTGCTGGCCTGCTGCAGGTTCTCCGCCTCGACGAGCAGGCGCTCGATGATCTTCAGGATGCCCTTGCCCGGATCCGTCAGGCCGGTCAGGCGCTTGCCGTTGCGCTCGAAGATGACGACGCCCAGTTCGTCCTCCAGCTCGCGGATCTGGCGCGACACGCCCGGCTGCGACGTGAACAGGGCGTTGGCCACGTCCGTCAGATTGAAATTGCGGCGCGCGGCTTCGCGCACCGAACGCAGCTGTTGGAAATTCAAATGCCTTCTCCTTGGTCGACGAATACGTGCATGCGCCTGGGTTTCACCAGCAGCGTCTCGCCGTCGCGCAGTCCCAGTTCGCGGTAGCGCTCGTTGGGGATGACGGCTTCGATGATCTGGGCATTGTCGGCGCGCTCCAGGTCCAGCTGGGCCAGCGGACCGATCGCGTGCGCACGGCGCAGCTTCACGGCGACGCCCTCCCCGCCCGCGACATAGCGCTCGACGTCGAGGTCGTGGGGACGGACGTAGGCGATGCCTTCGCCGTTCTTCACGTCCGCGAACTGCGGCGCGTGGAACGTGGCGTCGCCGCTGGCCAGCACGCCGTCGTTCACGCGGCCATGGAACAGGTTGACGTTGCCCAGGAAGCCGTAGACGAATGGCGACGCCGGATGGTTGTACACGTCGCTGGGCGTACCCAGCTGCTCGATATGGCCCTTGTTCATCAGGACGACCTGGTCCGCCACTTCGAGCGCCTCTTCCTGGTCGTGGGTGACGAAGATCGACGTCACGTGCAGCTCGTCGTGCAGCTGGCGCAGCCAGCGGCGCAGTTCCTTGCGCACTTTCGCATCGAGCGCGCCGAACGGTTCGTCCAGCAGCAGCACGCGGGGTTCCACCGCGAGGGCACGCGCCAGGGCGATGCGCTGGCGCTGGCCGCCGGACAACTGCGGCGGATAGCGGTCGGCGATCCAGTCCAGCTGCACGAGCTCCAGCAGCTTCTTCACTTTCTCGCGGATCACCGCTTCCGACGGACGCTCCTTGCGCGGCTTCACGCGCAGGCCGAAGGCGACGTTCTCGAACACGGTCATGTGCTTGAACAGCGCGTAATGCTGGAACACGAAGCCGACCTGGCGCTCGCGCACGTGACGGTTCGAGGCGTCGTCGCCGTCGAGCAGCACGCGGCCCGCATCGGGGAATTCGAGGCCGGCGATGATGCGCAACAGCGTCGTTTTGCCGCAGCCGGACGGACCCAGCAGCGCCGTCAGCTCGCCGTCGGCAAACTTCAGCGACACGTCGTCCAGGGCCGTGAACTGGCCGAACTGCTTGCGGATGTGTTGGACTTCGATCGTCATGTCTTACTCCGTGGTGTGGACCTGCACGCTGGCTTTCTGTGCCTGGTGCATGCGCCATTCGATAAAGGTTTTCACCGCCAGGGTCACGAGGGCCAGCAGTGCCAGCAGCGACGCGATCGCGAACGCGGCCGTGAAGTTGTATTCGTTGTAGAGGATCTCGACCTGCAACGGCATCGTGTTCGTCTCGCCGCGGATGTGGCCGGAGACGACCGACACGGCGCCGAACTCGCCCATCGCCCGGGCGTTACACAGGATCACGCCGTACAGCAGGCCCCACTTGATGTTCGGGAGCGTGACCTTGAAGAAGGTCTTCCAGCCGGACGCACCCAGCACGAGGGCCGCCTCTTCCTCTTCGCTGCCCTGCGCCTGCATCAGCGGGATCAGTTCGCGGGCGACGAACGGGAACGTGACGAAGACGGTCGCCAGCACGATGCCGGGCACGGCGAACAGGATCTTGATGTCGTGGTCCATCAGCCACGGGCCGAACCAGCCCTGCGAGCCGAACAGCAGCACATAGATCAGGCCCGCGATCACGGGCGAGACCGAGAATGGCAGGTCGATCAGCGACAGCAGGATGCTCTTGCCGGGGAAGTCGAACTTGGCGATCGTCCACGCGGCCGCCACGCCGAACACGAGGTTCAGCGGCACGGCGATGCCGGCGGCGATGAACGTCAGCTTGATGGCGGACAGCGCGTCCGGGTCGAGCACGGACTCCTTGTACACATCCCAGCCCTTCTTCAGGGCTTCGGTGAACACGGCCACGAGCGGGACGAACAGGAACAGCGTGAGGAAGATCAGCGCGACGGCGATCAGCGCATAGCGCACCCAGCTTGGCTCGAGCGTATTGGTGGCCTTGCGCGGCGCATTCGCCACCGCGGCGGTCTTGTCTTTCAGGTGATCGTCGAGAACGGCACTCATATTATTTGCCCGCACGCTTGCGCGCCCAGGCCTGCAGCAGGTTGATGGCCAGCAGGAGGATGAACGACACGAGCAGCATCACGACGGCGATGGCCGTGGCGCCCGTGTAGTCGTATTGCTCCAGCTTGGTGATGATGAACAGCGGCGTGATCTCGGAGACCATCGGCATATTGCCGGCGATGAAGATGACGGAACCGTATTCGCCGGTGGCGCGGGCGAACGCGAGGGCGAAGCCCGTCAGCAGCGCCGGCACGACACTCGGCAGGATCACGCGGGTAAAGGTCTGCCACGGGCTGGCGCCCAGGCTCGCGGCGGCCTCTTCCAGTTCGCGCTCCGCGTCTTCCAGCACCGGCTGTACCGTGCGCACGACGAACGGCAGGCCGATGAAGGTCAGCGCGATGACGACGCCCAGCGGCGTGAACGCGACCTTGATGCCGAGCGGTTCCAGGTGCTTGCCGATCCAGCCGTTGGACGAATACAGCGCCGTCAGGGTGATGCCGGCGACCGCGGTCGGCAGCGCGAACGGCAGGTCGACCAGCGCATCGACGAAGCGCTTGCCGGGGAACTGGTAACGCACGAGCACCCACGCGACGATGCCGCCGAACACGACGTTGATGGCGGCGCCGATCAGCGCGGCGCCGAAGCTCAGGCGGTACGACGCCATCACGCGCGGCGACGTCACGGCGCTCACGAACGCGTCCCAGCTCATCGTGAACGTCTTCAGGAAGATGGCCGACAGCGGGATCAGCACCAGCAGCGCCAGATAGAAAATCGTGAACCCGAGCGAGAGCCCAAAGCCGGGAATCACCCGGTTGGCGCTGTTTCGCGATAGTAAAGTGGTCATCTTACGCCTTATTACAATTTCTTCTAACGGAACGAAATAATCTCACTGGAAAGACATATTACAAACGAAGCATTCCTCATTTGCATAGACGTTTCCCGCATTAGCAAGATCCAAAAAGCAGGAAAGGCGCCTCGCGGCGCCTTTCTCGTCAGTGGAGCAGCTTGACCGCCACTCCCGCCAGCGTCATCGCCAGCAATCCTCTCAGCACTTTCTCGGGCACGGCCCGGGCCGCCCATGAGCCGATCGTGATGCCGGGCAGCGAGCCGATCAGCAGCGCCGACAACAGCGCCCAGTTGATCGAGCCCAGCCACCAGTGGCCGAACGCGGCGATCGCGGTCAGCGGCACGGCATAGGCGATGTCGGTGCCGGCCACCTCGGCCGGCGTCAGGTGCGGGTACAGCATGACGAGCAAGGTGGCGCCGATCGCACCCGCGCCGATCGACGAGATCGTCACGAGCGTGCCCAGCACCGCGCCGGACACGACCGTGGCAGCGAAGAGGCTGCGGCCCTGCAGCTGGCGCGACGGCTTGGCGTTGACCCAGGCGAGCATCTTGCCGCGGAACAGGATCGCGACGACGGTCAGCAGCACGGACACGGCGATCGAATAGCGGATCACCTTGCCGATGGATGCATTGAGCGGACCGAAATATTGCAGGGCGAGCGTGGCGACGAGCGCAGCCGGCAGCGCGCCAAGGCACAGGCGGCCGACGATGTCCCAGTGCACGGTGCCGCGCGAACGGTGGGTGACGGTGCCGGCAGTCTTGGTGATCGAGGCGAAGGCGAGGTCGGTGCCGACGGCGACGGATGGCGTGACGCCGAACAGCAGCGTCAACAGCGGCGTCATCAGCGAACCGCCGCCGACCCCGGTCATGCCGACCAGCAAGCCAACGGCGAATCCCGACAAAATGTATTGAATGGACATGCTTTACCCCCAGAATGGCTCCAAGGGTAATGGTCCTCAGCCGCAAAACAAACAACACGTTCCTTATTTGCTTATGCGGCCTTTGATGTGCCGGCTTACTTGTTCGGCTGCGGGGTCAGACGGAGATACGGCTTCGGCGCGTTGAAACCCTTCGGATATTTCTGCTTGAGCTGCTCCGGATCCTGAATGGTCAGCGGGATGATCACGTCATCGCCATCCTTCCAGTTGCCCGGCGTCGCGACGGTGTAGCCGTCGGTCAGCTGCAGGGCGTCGATCACGCGCAGCACTTCGTCGAAGTTGCGGCCGGTGCTCATCGGGTAGGTGATGGTCAGGCGGACTTTCTTGGCCGGATCGATCACGAACAGCGAGCGCACGGTCGCGGTGGCCGACTGGTTCGGATGGATCATGTCGTACAGTTGCGAGACCGATTTATCGGCATCGGCGATGATCGGGAAGCCGACGACGGTCTGCTGGGTCTCCTCGATATCCTTGATCCATGCCTTGTGCTGCTCGGCCGGGTCGACGGACAGCGCGATCGCCTTGACGTTGCGCTTGTCGAATTCCGGCTTCAGTTTCGCGGTCAGGCCCAGCTCGGTGGTGCACACCGGCGTGAAGTCGGCCGGGTGCGAGAACAGCACCACCCACGAATCGCCCGCCCACTCGTGGAAGCGGATGCGGCCGATGGTGGAATCCTGTTCGAAATCCGGAGCCGTGTCGCCCAGGCGTAAAGTCATCTTGTTCTCCTTAGTGTGAGAGGGTACGTCATAAAAAACGGTTGTACAGGACGACGGCCCAGGTCGCGCCCGCCATCGTGATCGCCAGCGCCACCGCCGCGCTGCCCAGGTCCTTGGCGGCCTTGGACAGCGGATGGCGCTCCAGCGACACGCGGTCGACCACGGCCTCGATGGCCGCATTGATCAGCTCCACGAGCAGCACGAGCCCGAGCACGGCGATCAGCGCCAGCTTCTGGAACGCCGAAACCTTCAGCAGCAGCGCGACGACGGTGAGCGGCACCGCGACCATCACCTCCTGCCGGAACGCGTGCTCGTTCTTCCAGGCGGTCTGGAAGCCCTGCATCGAATAGCGGAACGCGCCCGCAATACGGCCCAGGCCGCCCTTACTCTTGAACTCGCTGCTCGGTTGATCCATGTATGTTCGACAATCTGTACAGAAACGCCATTATGCCCACACAGCTCGGCCCCTACGCAACATCATTACCTAATATTTTCACATTATGGTATAAAGTAGAGAAATATACCGCACTGCACCAACCACATGACGAAACTGGAAACCCCTGAACCGGCCAAGACTTCCATCCAGGTCATCGAGCGCATGGTGGCGCTGCTCGACGTACTGGCCAGTTATCCCGACCCCGTGAGCCTGAAAGAGTTGTCGAAGGTTTCGGGCCTGCACCCGTCGACGGCGCACCGCATCCTGAACGACATGGTCGTGACGCGTTTCGTCGACCGCGTGGAACCGGGCACCTACCGCCTCGGCATGCGGCTGCTCGAACTGGGCAACGTGGTCAAGAGCCGGCTGTCCGTGCGCGAAGCGGCCGTCGACCTGATGCGGGCGCTGCACAACAAGACCAAGCAGACGGTCAACCTGTCGGTGCGCCAGGGCGACGAGATCGTCTACATCGACCGCGCCTTCTCCGAGCGTTCCGGCATGCAGGTCGTGCGCGCGATCGGTGGCCGTGGTCCGCTGCACCTGACGTCGACCGGCAAGCTGTTCCTGTCGATCGACGAGCCGAAGGCGATTCGCGCCTATGCCACGCGCACGGGCCTCGCGGGCCACAACAAGAACTCGATCACGGACCTGACGCGCCTGGAGCGCGAACTGTCGCTCGTGCGCGCCCGCGGCTATGCGCGCGACAACGAGGAACTGGAACTGGGCGTGCGCTGCATGGCCGCCGGCATCCATGACGACAGCGGCAAGCTGGTCGCAGGACTGTCCATTTCGGCGCCGGCGGACCGCCTGCAGGACGACTGGCTGGAAGATCTGGTGAACACGGCGGCGCAGATTTCCGCGACCCTGGGCCACCGTGTCGGTGGGACGAGCTGACCGTTACTGAACAACCGGCACCGCCGTCCCGGCGGACACCGACGCCGGCACCGTCGCCGACACGGTCACGGGCACGCCTGCGGCTGCAGTGGGCGACATATTGGCCGGCAAGGCGGCTGGCTTGAGCGCTTCGAGCCAGCGGCGCATGCGGCCCGCATCCGCGGTACGCGACTGCTTGCCCTTCGAATCGAGGAACACCATGATCACGTTGCGGCCCTGGATCATGGCCTGCATCACGAGGCAGCGCCCCGCTTCGTTGATGAATCCCGTCTTCTGCAGGCCGATGTTCCAGTCGGGCGACGCGACGAGGTAGTTGGTGTTGTGGTACTGCAGCGCCCGGCCGCTCGCCTGGACGACGTAGTTCGGATCCGTCGTGTACTGGCGCAGCAGCGGCTCCTGGTGCGCCACTTTGACAAGCTTGGCCAGGTCGCGCGCGCTCGAAATGTTCTGGCTCGACAGGCCGCTCGAATCCACGTAATGCGTGTCGTTCATGCCGAGTTCGCGCGCCTTCGCATTCATCGCGTCGACGAAGGCATTGATCCCGCCCGGATAATTGCGGCCCAGCGCGGCGGCGGCGCGGTTCTCCGAGCTCATCAGTGCGATATGCAGCAGGTTACCGCGCGTCATGCGCGCACCGACGGGCAGGCGCGAGCTGGTGAATTTGTGACGGTCGACGTCGGCCTCGGTAATCGTCAGCACTTCGTCCAGGTCTTGCCGGGCCTCGACGACGAGCAGGCCCGTCATCAGCTTGGTGATGGAAGCGATCGGCAGCGCGACGGCGGCATTCTTTTCGAACAGCACTTCCGAGCTCTGCTGGTCCAGCACGTACGCGACGTTGGAACGCAGGTCGAGCGGATCATGCGTGCGGCTCAGGCCCGCGATGTCGCCCGCGCTGAGCATGGCGACGGCCGGCGCGGCGCGGCGGACGCGCTGATAGACGACGCGGCGCTTGCCATGGACCATCTCGATGCGGCGCACCATGCGCTGGCGGTTGTCGTCGGCGATGACCTTGGCCAGGTTGGTGCGCTTGGCCTTGACGCGCTTCGTCGCGGCCGCATGCCCCTTGTGCTTGGTCGCGGCTGCTGCGGGTTCGAGCACGAACATCATGGAAATGGCGGCTGCCAACGCGAGCTTAAGCATCTGAAAATCCTTGAACGCGAACTGAAGAGCACTGAATGCAGTGTAGCGGATGACGTGGGGAGCGCAAGTGCGCACCCGACGACTGTACCATCTACGCCCATTTTTTCCTACAACGCAAAATGAGATGCGTTGTAGAAATCTCTTGATTTTTCAATAGCTTGCGAAGGCAAGTATAGCGTGCTAGTCCAGGAAACGGGCAAAGGACGGCACCGGTTCGCGTTCCGTGACCAACGTATTTTCCACCTTGTCCGGATCGGCAAATCCGAGCGCCATGCCGCACACGACCATCTCGTTTTCGGGCAGACCGAGCTCGTCGGAAATGATGCGGTGGAATTGCGTGAACGCGGCCTGCGGGCACGTGTCGAGGCCGCGGCCGCGCGCGGCGACCATGATGTTTTGCAGGAACATGCCGTAGTCGAGCCAGGAGCCCTGCTCCATGATGCGGTCGATGGTGAAGATCATGCCGACGGGGGCGTCGAAGAAGCGGTAGTTGCGGCCGTGCTGGGCCGCCATGCCGGCCTTGTTGTCGCGCGTGAGGCCCAGCAGCGCATATAAATCCCAGCCGACCTTGCGGCGCCGGTCGACGAACGGCGACACCCATTCGCGCGGGTAGTACGCGTATTCCTCGACGTGCTCGCGGCTCTGCGCCGGGTCCGCGTAGGCGGCCAGGATGCGGCCGGACAGGCGTTCCTTGGCGGCGCCCGTCAGCACGTGGACTTTCCACGGCTGCGTGTTCGTGCCGGACGGCGCCCGCGCCGCCACTTCCAGGATGGCTTCGATATCCTCGCGCGCGACCGGAGTCTCCAGGTACGCGCGGATCGAACGCCGCGAGGTGATGGCGGCGTCCACCGCCTGTTGTTGTGCGCTCGTGATCATGCACTCTCCTTTTATTTTTTGACGACGAATGCGACGCCCAGCACCGCGACGACCATGCCGGCCAGGCCGAGCATGCTGAGCTTCTCGCCGAACATCAGCCAGGCCATCAGGGCGGTGGTGGGCGGCGTCAGGTACAGCAGGCTCGTCACGCGGGTCGCGTCGTTGCGGCTGATGAGGCGGAACAGCAGGAAGATGGCGCCGATCGACAGCGCCAGGATCGCCCACAGCAGCGCCCCCAGGAATTGCGGCGTCCACTGGATGTTCTCCATGCGCGGGCCGAAGCCTTCCAGCAGCACCGCAAACGGCAGCAGCGCGAGCGCGGACGTCGCGTACTGGATCACCGTGCCGGTGCGCAGGTCGAATGTCGGACAGAAGCGCTTCTGGTACATCGTGCCCGCCGTGATCGACAGCAGGGCCAGCACGCACAGCGCGATCGCGGCCGGCGCCAGGCCGTTCAGATGGATCTTCGCGGCCACGACGAGGCCGACGCCGCACAACCCGAGGCCCAGCCCCAGCCATTGGCGCGGGCGGACCTTTTCGCCGATCAATGGCGCGGCGATGGCCGTCAGGATCGGCTGCATGCCCACGATCAGCGCGGACAGCCCGGCCGGCATGCCGAGCTTGATCGCGCCCCACACGCCGCCCAGGTAGCCCGCCTGCAGCAGCAGCCCGGCCACCGCCACGTGACGGATGCGCCCGCGTGGCCAGGCGGCACCCGTCAACAGCACGACGGGCAACAGGATCAGGACGGCACCCAGGCAGCGCAGGATGAGGAAGGACATCGGCGGCGCATACGGCAAACCGTATTTCGCGGCGATGAAACCGGTGCTCCATAGAACAACGAAAAACAGCGGCATCGGTCGAATGATCATTCGGCAAGTCTAGCATGGCTGACCTTACCCATTTGCGCTTGCTGCAAAGCACTAAAGTGTTGTAACGGCGCAAACAAAAACGGTGCAAACGTTTGTATCTATTGATCTTACTCAAGAGAGTGCGGTTGAATTGTGCGACGCATCAAAAGTGCTTGACGCATAATCGAAAACCGGGAAAAATGGCTTCATGTTGCGGCGCACAATCAACGCGCTTTATCAAGCAGTGCCAGGTTTTTCCTTGTTTCATCGCTTCACTGGTCCATGCAGGTGTCCCAAGACACCTGAAAAGCAAAAGTTCATAACGATCCATTACTGGAGAACCATATGTTTGCATTCCCTGAGCAGTTTTCGAACGCGACCAAAGCCAACCTCGAATCCCAGTTTGCCCTGTTTTCGGCCCTGACCTCCAAGACTTTCGAAGGCGTGGAAAAGCTGGTGGACCTGAACATCAACACCGTCAAGGCCGCCATCGAAGACTCGTCGGCAACCACGCGCCAGCTGCTGGCTGTCAAGGATGCCCAGGAATTCTTCGCCGTGTCGGCTTCGCAAGCCCAACCGGCTGCTGAAAAAGCCCTGGCCTACAGCCGCCAGGTGGCATCGATCGCCGCCGACACCGGCGCCGAATTCTCGAAAGCCGCCGAAAGCCAGTTCGCCGAAGTCAACCGCAAGGTGATCTCGCTGGTCGACGAAGTGACCAAGAACGCCCCGGCCGGTTCGGAGACCTATGTCTCGGCCCTGAAAACCGCCATCAGCAACGCCAACGCCGGCTACGAGCAGTTCACCAAGACGACCAAGCAGGCCGTCGAGGCGATCGAATCGAACCTGAACGCCGCCGTGTCGCAGTTCACGCAAGCCACCCGCAAGGCTGGCGCTGCCGCCAACTCGGCTGCTGCTGCCTAAGCTGTAAGATCACACCGCTGCTTCCCCTCCCACGGAAGCCGAACGGCCCGGACCGCGCAAGCGGTTCCGGGCCGTTTGTTTTGTTGGCCTTACGCGTGGGCACGGGGTGCCCACCATTTCGTGCGAGACTATTCGCCCAGATACGCCGCCTGCACGCGCGGATCATGCAGCATGTCCTGCGCATTCCCCGTCATGGTGATCGCGCCCGACTCCATCACATAAGCGCGGTGCGCCGCCTGCAGCGCCAGCTTCGCGTTCTGCTCCACGAGCAGGACGGTGATGCCCTGCTTCGACACGTCGCGGATCACCTCGAAGATCTTCTCGACCATGATCGGCGCAAGACCCATCGACGGCTCGTCCAGCAACAGCAGCGTGGGATGGCACATCAGCGCGCGCGCCATCGCCAGCATCTGCTGCTCGCCGCCGGACAACGTGCCGGCCAGCTGGCCGGAGCGCTCCTTCAGGCGCGGGAACACCGTGTACCACTTCTCGATGTCGTCCTCGATGGCAGCCTTGTCGTTGCGCGTGTACGCGCCCATCAGCAGGTTTTCGTGGATGGTCATGCGCGTGAACACGCCGCGGCCTTCCGGCACCATTGCCAGCTTTTGCTCGACCAGTTTGAACGATTTATTGGCGCTCAAAGGCTGGCCGAGATAGGCGATCGTGCCTTCCACCTTGCACGGCGGCAGCGTGCCCGTGATCGCTTTCAAGGTCGTCGTCTTGCCCGCGCCGTTGGCGCCGATCAGCGTGACGAGTTCGCCTCGGTTGACTTCCAGGTCGATCCCTTTGACGGCCTTGATGCCGCCGTACGCCACCTTCAGGCCAGAAATTTTCAGAACATGATCGACCATCAGTGGGCACCTCCGAGATAGGCTTCGATGACGGCCTGGTTCTTCTGGATCTCGGCCGGCAGCCCTTCCGCGATCAGCTTGCCGTACTCCAGCACCGAAATGCGGTCGCACAGCCCCATCATGAGTTTCACGTCGTGTTCGATCAGCAGGATCGTGACGCCCGCGCCCTGGATCTTGACCAGCAGCTCGCGCAGCGCGACCTTTTCCGTCGCATTCATGCCGGCCGCGGGCTCGTCCAGCGCGAGCAGCTTCGGTTCCGTCGCCAGCGCGCGGGCGATCTCCAGGCGGCGCTGGTCGCCGTACGACAGGAAGCGCGCCGTGCGCTGGGAAAACTGCCCGATGCCGACGAAGCCCAGCAACTCTTGCGCGCGGGCGCGGATCGCGGCCTCTTCCCGGCGCGCGGCGCCGTGCCGGAAGATGGCGCCGAACACGCCCTGGTGCGTGCGCACGTGGCGTCCCACCATCACGTTTTCCAGCGCGGACATTTCACCGAACAGGCGGATGTTCTGGAACGTGCGCGCGATGCCGGCCTTGGCGACGGCATGCGGCGCCGACGGCGAATACGGCTTGCCGTCCAGCTGGAACGTGCCCGTGTCCGGTTGATACAGGCCCGTGATCACGTTGAAGAAGGTCGTCTTGCCGGCGCCGTTCGGGCCGATCAGGCCATAGATCTGGCCTTTCATGATCTTGATGCCGACGTCCGTCAGGGCTTGCAGGCCACCGAAGCGTTTGTTGACGCCGGAGATGTTCAGCAGGATGTCGCTCATGCCTCGCTCTCTTCCTCTTTGGCGATGGCCGCATTGGGGCGGTCTTCCTTGACCGGCGACGGCCACAGGCCCGCCGGACGGTTCAGCATGATCAAGACCATGGCCAGGCCGTACAGCAGCTGGCGCAGCACCTCGGCCTCGATGACGACCTTGCCGAACAGCGCCTGCTGCGCCGGTTCGACGATGTGGCGCAGCACTTCCGGCAACGCGGCCAGCAGCACGCCGCCCATCACGACGCCGGGGATATGGCCAATGCCGCCCAGTACGACCATCGCCAGCACGGCGATGGATTCCGTCAGCGAGAACGATTCCGGAGAGACAAAACCCTGGAAGGCCGCGAACATGGCGCCCGCCACGCCGCCGAACGACGCACCCATCGAGAACGCGAGCAATTTGACGTTGCGGGTGTTGATGCCCATCGCCTTCGCGGCGATCTCGTCTTCGCGGATCGCGACCCACGCGCGGCCCAGGCGCGAATGCTGCAACCGGCTCGTCATGAAGATCGTCACCATGCACAGCAGCAGGAACAGGAAATAGTAGGCGTTGACGGACGGGATGCCGTAGCCGCCGATGTACACCGTCGCGCGCGACCCCGCCTCGCCGGCCAGCGACACGCCGAAGATGCGGACCGGATCGATCAGGTTGATGCCTTGCGGACCGTTGGTGAAATTGATCGGATCGTTCAGGTTGTTCATGAAGATCCGGATGATCTCGCCGAAGCCCAGCGTGACGATGGCGAGGTAGTCGCCGCGCAGCTTCAGCGTCGGGGCGCCCAGCAGCGCGCCGAACAGCGCGGCCGTCAGCCCCGCCAGCGGCACGACGAACCAGACGGAGAGATGAATACCGTTGGTGCGCACGTCCTCGCCGAAGGTGCGCACGATGGCGTCCTGCAGTTCGGGGTGGTAGTTCACGATGGATTCCAGCAGCGCGGCGAACTGCGGCGACGCGAACAGGCCCGTCAGGTACGCGCCGACGGCGAAGAACGCGATATAGCCCAGGTCGAGCAGGCCGGCGAAGCCGACGACGATGTTCAGGCCCAGCGCCAGCATGATGTACAGCAGCGCCATGTCGAGGATGCGCACCCACGAGTTGCCGAACTGGGCGGCGACAAATGGGAAGATGAGCATCACGGCCAGCAGCACGGCCATGCTGGCGTACGATTGCCGCGGTTTGTGGACGGTGTCGAAAGTCAGGAGAGACATGGGCGATCTCCTTACGCGCGGTCGGCCACGCGCTCGCCCATGATGCCGGACGGACGCACGGTCAGCACGAGGATCAGCACGATGAACGCGAAGATGTCCTGGTAATGGCTGCCGAGGAAGCCGCCGGTCAGGTCACCGATGTAGCCGGCACCGAGGCTCTCGATGATGCCGAGGACGATCCCGCCGATCATAGCGCCGTAGATATTGCCGATACCGCCCAGCACGGCGGCAGAGAACGCCTTCATGCCCGGCACGGTGCCCATCGCGAACTGGATCGATGCGTAATTCGCGCCCCACATCACGCCGGCGACGGCCGCCAGCGCGGCGCCGATGGCAAACGTGGCGACGATGACGCGGTTGGAGTCCACACCCATCAACCCGGCCACGCGCGGATTCTCGGCGACGGCGCGCATCGCGCGGCCCATGCGGGTCTTCTCGACGAGGAACACGAGGCCGACCATCGCGGCGGCGGCCAGCACGAGCAGCAAGATCTGCGTGTGCGAGATCACGGCGCCACCGACATTGACCGGGTCGGACGACAGCAGTTGCGGGAACGGCAGCGGGCTGCGGCCCCAGATCATCATGGCGAAGGTCTGCAGCAGGATCGACACGCCGATCGCGGTGATCAGCGGGGCCAGGCGCGGCGCGTTGCGCAGGCGGCGGTAGGCGATGCGTTCGATGAGGACGTTCACGAGCATCGTGACGGGGATCGCGCCGACGATGGCGATGGCGAGCTGCACGCCGCCGGGCAGGCCGGGAAAGACGCCGTCCAGCAGTTTCAGGATCGACAGGCCGACCATGGCGCCGATCATCAGCACGTCGCCATGGGCGAAGTTGATGAGGTTGAGCACGCCGTAGACCATCGTGTAGCCGAGTGCGACGAGCGCATACATGCTGCCCAGCACCAGCCCGTTCAGGATCTGTTGGACAAAAGTTTCCATGCTTGTGTGGTTTCCTTTCGAACTAACAAAAACGGCACCCGTGGTACGAGTGCCGCTAGCCAAGCAACATAATTCCGAGCGTCATCATAACAGATGCGTTGCCGGGATTTACACGTCGCGCAGGGTCACCACCGGCATGGTCAGGTTGCGTTTGTCCTTGAAAAACGCGACGTCGAACAGGGCGGCAGCACCGACGACATCCTTGCCGATGCGGCGCAGCAGCGTGGCCGCCGCCTCGATGGTGCCGCCGGTCGCCAGCACGTCGTCGACGATCAGCACGCGCTGGCCCTTGATGCGCTCCGGCTGGATCTCGATCGTGGCGCTGCCGTACTCGCGGCGGTAATCGATGCCGATCGCGGCGCCCGGCAGCTTGCCCGGTTTGCGCGCCATCGCGAAGCCGATGCCGCGCTGGTACGCGAGCGCGCCCGCGAGCATGAAGCCGCGCGCGTCCATCGCGAGGAGGAAGTCGACGTCGAGGTGGGCCGTGCGTTCGGTCAGCGCGTCGATGGCGAGCTGCCAGTGGGTCGGGTTGTCGAAGACGCAGCCCACGTCGATGAAATTGACGCCCGGTTCCGGGTAATCCTGGAAGAATTCCAGCGGGATGGTGTCGAAACCGGAGGGCGAGCGCGGGCGCAGGTCGAATACGTTCATTGGATCAAACCAGGGGTGATTCAGGCCGCGGCCTTGCCGCCGTCCAGGCCCTTGGGCAGCGGGAACGTGACGTGCTCTTCGACGCCCTCGAGCGCGCGCACGCTGGCGGCACCCAAGTCTTTCAGGCGCTCGATGACGGCTTGCACGAGCACTTCCGGGGCCGACGCGCCGGCCGTGACGCCGATGCGCTTCCTGCCGGCGATCCAGGCCGGATCGATGCCGGCGGCGTTGTCGACCATGTAGGCCGGCGTGCCCTTCTTTTCCGCCACTTCGCGCAGGCGGTTCGAATTGGAGCTGTTCGGGCTGCCGACGACGATCACGACTTCCACCTGCGGCGCCATGAATTTCACGGCTTCCTGGCGGTTCGTCGTCGCGTAGCAGATGTCGCCCTTCTTCGGCTCCACGATGTTCGGGAAACGGGCCTTCAGCGCGGCGATGATCTCCGCGGTGTCGTCGACGGACAGGGTCGTCTGCGACACATAGGCCAGCAGGTCGGGATTGCCGACGTTCAGTTTCGCTACATCGTCGACCGTCTCGACGAGGTGCATGCCCTCTTCCGCCTGGCCCATCGTGCCCTCGACTTCCGGGTGGCCGGCGTGGCCGATCATGACGATTTCGGCGCCCTGCTTGCGCATCTTGGCCACTTCCACGTGCACCTTGGTGACCAGCGGGCAGGTGGCGTCATAGACCTTCAGGCCGCGCGACTCGGCTTCCTCGCGCACGGCCTTCGACACGCCGTGCGCGGAAAACACGAGCGTATTGCCGGCCGGGACATCGTCCAGGTCTTCGATGAAGATCGCGCCCTTGTTGCGCAGGTCGTTGACGACGTAGGCGTTGTGGACGATTTCGTGGCGCACGTAGATGGGCGCGCCGAACTGCTGCAGGGCACGCTCGACGATCTCGATCGCACGGTCGACGCCGGCGCAAAAGCCGCGCGGCTGGGCTAACAGGATCTCGTTGTCCATGGTTCGGTGATGGCTGTGGTCAGAGTACGGAAATCAGCTGGACTTCGAACTTCAGCGGCTGGCCGGCCAGCGGGTGGTTGAAGTCGAACACGGCGTCGTTGGCGCGCATCTCGCGCAGCACGCCGGCAAAGCGGCCGCCGCCCGGCGCGCGAAAGTCGACGAGGTCGCCGACCTGGTAATCGGCATCCGGTTCCGAGTTCTCGTCCAGGGTCTTTTTCGTCACGACCTGGATCAGGTCGGGATTGCGCTCCCCGAATCCTTCAGCGGCGGTCAGGTCGAACGTCGTGTGCGTGCCTTCGGCCAGGCCGAGCAGGCGCTGCTCCAGGAACGGGGCGAGCTGGCCCTGGCCCAGCAGCAGGGTGGCCGGGGTGCTGCCGAAGGTCGTGACGATGTCCTTGCCGTCGGCGGTGGCAAGACGGTAATGGAGGGTCAGGTACGACGATTCGGTGACGACGGGAGCGTTAGTGGAGGACATTGTTGCGTGTTCGGTTGACGTGCAAACCGCTATTGTAAGCCACCTGTGCCCGTCCCGCCTCAGCCGGTGCGATTTCTGTCGCCGATCTGTTGCACATGCAAAAACGTTACGATCACGGGCTTGCGCATGCCCAAACCGCCCTGCTCCCGTCGCGCGAATAATGCACGATCTTGCATGGAGGGTCGGATGGGAATCGAAGACTGGCCGGAGCAGACCCGGCCGCGCGAACGGCTCGTGCGCGAGGGCGCGCAGGCGTTGTCGGATCCGGAACTGCTGGCGCTGCTGCTGCGCGTGGGTGTGCGCGGCAAGAGCGCGGTCGAGTTGGGCCGCGACATCCTGCAACACTTCGGCTCGCTGCACGGCCTGTTCGGCGCGACCCTGGGCGATTGTGCCGAGGTGCACGGCCTCGGCATGGCGAAATATGCGCAATTGCAGGCCGTGATGGAACTGGCCCGCCGCGCCATCGCCGAACAATTGCAGGCGGGCGAGGCGTTCGGCTCGCCCGAGCTCGTCAAGCGCTACCTGCGCATGAAGCTGGGCGGCCAGCGTCACGAATCGTTCGTCGTCCTGTTCCTGGACGTCAAGAACCGCCTGATCGCCGACCGTGAACTGTTCCGCGGCACGCTCGCGCAGACGAGCGTCTACCCGCGCGAAGTCGTCATCGAGGCGCTGGACTACAACGCGGCCAGCGTGATCCTCGCGCACAATCACCCGTCCGGCGTGCCGGAGCCGAGCGAGGCCGACCTGCGCCTCACGGGCGCCCTGGTCAAGGCGCTCAGTCTCGTGGACATCCGCGTGCTCGACCATTTCATCGTGGCCGGGCCGCTCATCCATTCCTTCGCGGAGCACGGGCAGATCTGAGCTCATCTGAGCTAAGATGCTCTCATGCCCATCCGTATCCTCGCCCTCTGCGGCAGCCAGCGCACCCGTTCGATGAGCGGCGGCCTGCTGCGCGCCTGCCGCGACCTCGCGCCCGACGGTGTCGCCATCCACCTCTTCGAACACCACCTGGATTTCCCGCTGTTCAGTCCCGAGCGCACCGAGATCCCTGCCGGCGTGCTGGCCCTGCAGGAGGCGATCACGGCGGCCGACGCCCTCCTCATCGCCAGCCCCGAGTACGCGCACGGGGTCACGGGCACCATCAAGAACACGCTGGACTGGGTCGTGAACCACGCGCCGTTCGCGGGGAAGCCGGTCGCCGTGCTGAATCCGTCGTACCAATCGTTTCATGCCGACGAGGCGCTGAAAGAGACGCTGCGCACGATGTCGGCCGACCTCGTCCTCGACGCCTGCCTGCGCATTCCCGTCATCGGCTCCCGCGTCGATCCGGACCGGATTGCGTCGGAACCACGCTTCGCGGCGCCGATCGCAGCCGCCCTGCGGGCGCTCGTTGCGCACGTCGGACGCGCGAATAACAGTGTGTAAACAAGCCCTTACGAAGCAAACATTGCGAAACTTCACGATTGTTAAATTTCGTCGATTTATCGATTAACAATTTTTTTCCGCAAGTTGTTGATTACTCGACGGTTTTCGAGCTATACTCTCGTTTTTCCGATTGTGGAAGTTTATTCAAGGAGTGCGCTATGGCACGTGTTTGCCAAGTTACTGGCAAGGGTCCGATGGTTGGCAACAACGTCTCCCACGCCAACAACAAAACCAAGCGTCGTTTTCTGCCGAACCTGCAGAACCGCCGCATCTTCGTAGAATCCGAAAACCGCTGGGTCTCCCTGCGTATTTCGAACGCCGGCCTGCGCGTCATCGACAAGCTCGGCATCGACGCTGTGCTGGCCGATATGCGCGCCCGCGGCGAGAAAATCTAATTAGGGAGTCATCATGGCAAAAACTGGCCGCGACAAGATCAAACTGGAATCGACCGCAGGTACCGGTCACTTCTACACCACGACCAAGAACAAGCGCACGATGCCGGCGAAGATGGAAATCACCAAATTCGACCCGAAAGCTCGCAAGCACGTGGTCTACAAAGAAACCAAGATCAAGTAATCTGGTTCTTTTCAAAGAAAGCCGCCCGCTTCACCGCGCGCGGCTTTTTTGTTTTTCTGTGCCATTGATTGGGGTCATTTGATCCACTCTCCCGCGTCGTTATAGTCGATCGTCCACCTTCGCTGGAGAATCGCCTTATGTGGCACAACCTGTGGCCTACCCGACTGTCGCTCCTGCCTGCCCTGGCCGCCCTTGCCGGCCTCGCCGCCTGCTCCACGCCCTACCGCCCTCCCGTCGTCGTGCATGGCAGCGCGACCTTTCCCGGCATTGCCAGCAGCGTCGCGGAAGCCGGCACGCGCCCCGTCGACGTGCTCCTCGTCCACGGCATGTGCACCCACGATACGGCCTGGGCCGAGCGCCAGATCGACCGCATCACGGGCATCGTCGAAGCGCACGCGCCGGCACCTGCCAGCACCACGGCGCCGCCGCGCGTGGAAGTCGTCGAGCGCACGCGCAGGCTTGCCGGCGGCACGGTCCGCTTCCACGCCCTCGTGTGGTCGCCGCTGACGGCCGGCCTGAAGCACCAGCTCGACGTCGACATGACGGGCAAGCCGACGGATTGCACCGCGGCCGGCGCATGCAAGCCGAAGCGCGCCTCGCTGAACGGCTACGTCAAGGACAACCTGCTGAACGATTGCCTGTCCGACGCCGTCATCTACCAGGGCGAAAGCCACGTCGCGATCCGCGATGCGATGGTGCGGACGATCGCGCAGGTGCTCGAGCAGGATCCCGACAGCGAGGCACCGCTCGTCGTCGTCGCGGAAAGCCTGGGCAGCAAGATGCTGTTCGACGCCCTGAGCGCCATGCTGGAATCGTGGCAACCGCAGACGCGGGCGCTGGGCCAGCAGGCAGCGCGCCGGCTGGGACTGCTGTTCATGGCCGGCAACCAGTTGCCCATCCTGGGCCTGGCCGAGCAGTCGGCGGCGGCACAGCGGGCGATCGCCACGCAGGACATGCGGTTGGCCGACGCCTTGCAGCGCTTCCTGGAACTGCGCCGGCGCCAGCCCAACCGTCGCGCGGACACCCTGCAGCGCCTGGCCGTCGTCGCCTTCACCGATCCAAACGATTTGCTGTCCTACCGCCTGCTGCCCGCCCGCTACGCGGCGCCGGACGTGGCTGTCGCCGACGTGCTCGTGTCGAACGACAGCACGTGGCTGGGCTTGATCGAAAACCCGGTGACGGCGCACCTGGATTACCTGGCAAATCCGGACGTCGGAACGATGATCGCTTGCGGATATCCGCCGGTAGCGTTCTGCCGCTGATCGTCACGCCGAACTGCCGTGCGCCCGCCCGTGACGGATGCGCGTAGAGTCGAATGACCACCAGCACCGCCCCATGCCATCTCGATGACGCGCATAGAGCGCCCTCACGCCAGGCCCGGAAACGGGATATGAATCGAGAGCATCATGAAAGAATCCAGACCTTCCAATACCTTTCGCGGATTGCCGCTCACGTCCGAGCAGGACAGCGAAATCCGGCACTATATCCACATCAAGGAACGCAGCGGCACCCCGTGGGACACGCCTGAACTCGCCGCCATGCTAGCGGACATGCTGGATCCGCCCGAGCTGGCCGCCGAGGAGCGCCAGTCGATCGATGACAGCATGGGGGCCGAACATGCCACCGCGCGGGAAGACGCCGACGCCGAGCTCCTGTCGCCCGAGTCTGGACAGCACGCCACCTAGTGCGGGCGCGGCCTATCGCCCGGACTCGTCCGGCGGCGAAGGCGTGATGGCTTCCGAAATCGATTGCTCCGGGCTGAGCCGGCGGCGCAAGTCAGGGCGGGTCAGTACCCGGTGGATAACCTGGAGTGGAACATGTTTGTGTTCCATGTAGCGTTGGGCGAGGTCCGCGTTACGGACGTAAAGGATATTCAGGCCGCGCGCGACGGCGTTTGCGGTCGCTTCGTCAGAACGGCGTTGACGTTCTATCATGACAGGTTCTCCGGACTTGGCAGGACACGCCCGATTGACGCCGATACCCTCCCTTTCGGCGATCATACGCGCGCGCTGTTCGATGCACCAGCCATTTCAGGCACGGCCGCCGATCGGGCCCCGGAAAACAAAACACCCCTGCATGAGGGGTGTTCGTCATGGGGCGGCCATGCCGGCCATGTCATGCCTGCTTACGCATAGCTGCGCAGGCGCATCGAAAACTCTTGCAGCGCCTTGATGCCCGACGCTTCGGCGCGGGTGCACCAGTCCTGCAGCTGGTGCAGCAGCTGGTCGCGGGTCGAGTGCGAGCGTTCCCAGATCGCGCCCAGTTCCACGCGCATCTGGTGCATCGTTTCCAGGGCTTTGCTGTGCTGGAACAGTTCGACCAGCTGGGCCTGTTGCGGTGCCTGCAGCTTGGCCGGTTCGCGCTGCATCAGCTTGCGCGAGCTCTTCAGGAAGCGGGATTCCAGCTCGGCCTTTTGCTTCAGGTGTTCCACTTCTTCGCGGAATGCGTACTTGACGGACTTGGCATATTTCGCCATCACGTCGTAGCGGTTGGCGATGACGGCCTGCAGGGTGTCGAAGTCGGCTTCCAGCTTGTTCTTTTGCAGTTTCGGCTTCGGAATCGTCTTCTTGACCTTGGCGAGGCCCACCATTTCCATCAGGCGGATGTACGCCCAGCCAATGTCGAACTCGTACCACTTGCTCGACAGCTTGGCCGACGTGGCGAACGTGTGGTGGTTGTTGTGCAGCTCTTCACCACCGATGAGGATGCCCCACGGCATGATGTTCCGGGCCGCATCATTGCAGTCGTAGTTGCGGTAGCCCCAGTAGTGGCCGATGCCGTTGATGATGCCGGCCGCCGTGATCGGGATCCACAGCATCTGCACGGCCCAGATCGTGATGCCGGCGACGCCGAACAGCGCGACGCTCAGCGGCAGCAGCATCGACACGCCCAGCCAGCTGTACTTCGTGTACAGGTTGTTCTCCATCCAGTCGTTCGGGCAGCCGTGGCCGTACTTGTCCAGCGTTTCCTGGTTCTTCGTTTCGGCGCGATACAGCTCCGCGCCACGCAGCAACACTTCCTTGATGCCGCGCGTCACCGGGCTATGCGGGTCGTCCACCGTTTCGCACTTGGCATGGTGCTTGCGGTGCACCGCAGCCCATTCCTTGGTTACCTGGCCCGTGGTCAGCCACAGCCAGAAGCGGAAGAAGTGACTCACGATCGGGTGCAGGTCCAGCGCGCGGTGCGCCTGGTGGCGGTGCAGGTAAATCGTCACGCCGGCGATCGTGATGTGCGTGACGACCAGCGTGTACACGACCATCTGCCAGACCGACAGGTCGAACAGACCGCCATCCAGGAAGGACAGCACGGCGTGCAGGATGTTGCTGAGAAAATTCATCGATACTCCACTAAGGATGAGAGGATGCTGTTCTTTCTATGAAACAGTCACTATGACAAGAGTGTCACGCTTTCGTGCATGACGCAAAGATGCATTTTACGCGTAACCGGTGCCGCACGGCACGCCGTGACGCAATCGACGCGCACCCGGCTAAGAATTCTGCGCCGGCTGCGTGATCCGCGCCACAACCGATGCTATATGGGAGTCGAGGAGGCGGGTATCAACAGATGGAAAGCCCAGTTTGACGGTACCGGACTGCACCAGGGCATACACCTTTTTATTGATTTCCGAAACGACACCGCCCTGCCCGTTCTCCGGATCGGCGATCCAGAAACCCAGGTCGAGCTCGTAGCCGTCCGGACCGAAGCGCGACAGCGAAATGCCGGGCGCCGGATCTTCCAGCACGCGCGGCGTGCCGACGGCCTGCGCCACCAGCAACGGCATCACCTGCTCCAGGTCGGAACCGTAGGCGACCGTGATCTTCGTCGACGCGCGCACCCTGCGCGTCGTCAGCGACTGGTTCTGCACGGGGCCGGAAATGAGTAACTCGTTCGGCAACACGGTCTCGACGCCGTCCAGGCCCTGCAACACGGTGTAGCGCGTGTTGATCTGGGTGACCTTTCCCGTGAACGTGCTGACCGTGATCATGTCGCCGATGGACAGGCTCCGTTCGAGCAGGATGATGAAACCGGACACGTAGTTGCTGGCGATTCTCTGCATGCCGAGACCGAGGCCGACGCCCAGGGCGCCGCCGAACACGGACAGCACGGTCAAATCGATGCCGACCAGGTTCAGGCTCAGCAGCACGGCGCCGACGATCATCAGCGCGCGGCTCAGGCGCGCCAGCGCCACCCGCAGCGAGCTGTGCAGCGCGTGCACGCCCATCAGCCGCTCTTCCAGCGCGGCGCCGGCCCACAGGGCCAGCATCAGCATCACGACGACGGACGCGACGGCCTGCGCGATGTCGGCCAGGGTGACGCTGCTGGATTTTTTCGGACCGAACTGGATCTTGTAGCTGTCGAGGAAATCGAAGATATCCGGCCACAGGCCCGTGATGTACAACGCCACCGCAAGCCACGCGACGAGCGCGAAGATCTTTTCGAACGTGACGAGCGTCTGCCCCAGCTGTCCGCGGCGCGCGAACACGCGGCGCAGCAGGTAGAACACGAGGCGGATGGCGGCCAGCGACCAGAACACGGGGATCGCCACCTTGACGATGTTCGTGTGGAAGTGGGTTTTGGTTAGCACCACCTGCGCCAGGTACAGCAACCCGACGACGAGCAGCGGCGCCACGACGCGCGTAAAACTTTCCACGCCCGTGTGCAGCAGGCTGCCGTCCTCGCCGCGGCGGCGGCGCCACCACACGCGGACCAGTTGCGCGCTGAGCCAGCCGAACAGGATCGAAGCGACGATGGACCCGACCTGCCACGGCATGCCGGGGCGGCTCAGGTCATCCAACAGGTCGTCGATCAGGTTGGTCAGCGGCATCGGCCCCAATTACTCCGAAGCAGCGTCTTCGTCGGACTCGTCGGCAACGGCCTTGGCGGGCGCGGCCTTGCGCTCCAGCACGGCGGCAAAGAAGCCGTCCGTACCGTGCTTGTGCGGCAGCATCTTGAGGTAATCGCCCATCTCCAGCGGGATGCGCTGCTCGGCCAGGACCTTGTGCATCGGCACCAGCTCGAAATCCGGATGCGTGGCGAGGAAGCCCTGCACGATGCCCGTGTTTTCTTCGTCCAGCAGGCTGCAGGTCGCGTAGACGAGGCGGCCGCCGAATTTCACGAGGCGCGCGGCGCCGTCCAGGATCGATGCCTGTTTTTCCGTCAATTCGACGATATCTTGCGGCTGCTGGCGCCATTTCACGTCCGGATTGCGGCGCAGGGTGCCCATGCCGGAGCATGGCGCGTCGACGAGCACGCGGTCGATCTTGCCGGCCAAACGCTTCACTTTGGCGTCACGTTCGTGCGCGATGACGACTGGATGCACGTTCGACAGCCCGCTGCGCGCCAGCCTCGGCTTCAGCTTGGTCAGGCGCTTTTCCGACACGTCGAAGGCGTACAGGCGGCCCGTGCTGCGCATGATGGCGCCGATGGCCAGTGTCTTGCCGCCGGCACCGGCGCAGAAGTCGACGACCATCTCGCCGCGGCGCGCGCCCAGCAGCTGGGCGAGCACCTGGCTGCCCTCGTCCTGCACTTCGATCGCGCCTTCCTTGAACAGCGGCAGGTTCTGCAGCGTCGGCTTCTTCCAGATGCGCAGGCCCAGCGCCGAGTACGGCGTCGGTTCGGCCGCGATCGGTGCCGTCGCCAGTTCGGCGATGACCTTGTCGCGGTCGGTCTTCAGCGAGTTCACGCGCAGGTCCAGCGGCGCCGGCGTGTTCAGCACGGCGGCCAGCGCCAGCGTCTCTTCCTCGCCGTACTGGGCGACGAATTTGTCGTACAGCCAGTCGGGCAGGTTCGCCAGTTTCTTCGGCGGCAGCAGCGAACGGTCGATCTCCTTGATGCGCGTCAGCAGGGCCGTTTCGTCTTCCGACAGGCCGCCCAGCGAGTCGGCGCCGATGGCTTCGGCCATGCCGAGCACCGTGAGGCGGCGCATCGACGCGCCGGTACCGGCGAAATCGGTGAAGAACGATTTATGACGCAGGACGGCATAGACGCATTCGGCGATGGCGCCGCGTTCGCGTCCGCCGAGACGGGGGTGGTCCTTGAAGTAGCGCGACAGGGTGACGTCGGCAGGGGAAGTAAAGCGCAGGATCTCGCGCAATACCTCTTCAGCATTGCCGAGTATCGCGGGTGGCAATCTCATGGGTGTTCCTTGGTGGATTCAGGGAGTCACGGCGATCCGGACCTCGCCGTTTTCGATGCAGAGCCTGTCTTCGATGAACAGGCGCACCGCTTTCGGATATATGACGTGTTCCTCCGCCAGCAGGCGTTCGGCCAGGCTGTCTTCCGTATCGCCCGGCAGCACGGGGATGCGCGCCTGGATCACGGCCGGACCGTGGTCCAGCTCGGCGGTGACGAAATGCACGGTCGCGCCGTGTTCCGCCACGCCCGCGTCCAGCGCCTGCCGGTGCGTGTGCAGTCCGGGGAACAGCGGCAGCAGCGACGGGTGGATGTTCAGCATGCGGCCCGCGTAGTGTTCGACGAACGGCGCCGTCAGGATGCGCATGAAGCCGGCCAGCACGACGAGGTCCGGATTGAACCGGTCGATCGTTTCCTGCAGGGCGGCGTCGAACGCTTCGCGGGTCGGGAATTCCTTGTTGGGGACGACGGCGGTCGGAATGCCGTGGGACGCCGCGAATGCCAGGCCCTTGGCGTCCGGCTTATTGCTGATCACGGCGGCGATACGGGCCGGCCAGGCTTCGGCCTGCTGCGCGCGCACGATGGCTTCCATGTTGCTGCCGCGGCCAGAAATAAGGATCACGATATTTTTCATAAGCGCGCATTGTAACCCGAGCCGATGGGCGGACCCAAGGAAGGAAATGACGGCAACGCCGCGCTTACTTGAACGCGTGGGGCCCCACCCACCCCACGGGTTGGGGCGATTGCGGCTCTTCGAAGGAATAAAATACGCGGAACGGGACTTTTTTCTCGGCCCAGAATTCGGCCGCGTCGCGGAAGACGTCGAGCAGGGTTTCGCGCGCTTCCTTGTCGAATTTTTGCGTATTCGGCAATTGATCGAGCACGGCGATGAAGCCGGGCTGCGGTCCGGCCTCGGCGATGACTTCGGTGAGACAGTTGCGCAGCGCGTCGAAATTCTTGCTGCAGGGTTTGGGGAAGAAGAATTGCTCGCCGATGCGGGCACAGACCTGCTGCTTCGTCAGCGCATTCGTGCACAGGGCATAGAGAAAATGATGACCAAGGCGCATCGCCTCCTTCTGCAGCTCCGGTGCACGGTAAGCGCGGATGGACTGCACAAGATTCGGCGGTACTCTCATCAACAAACTCATTTTTTCCTCAAGTCACCCAGTCTGGTTCTGCTGCTCCAGCGCGCGGTGGTTTGCGGAAGCGGCGGGGTTGTTCGCTTTCTCCTGGTCTGATTTCCACGCGCCAATAAAACCCTAAGTCTCCTAAGGGTAACGTTTTGTGGTAAGCGAATCAACCCGAATATGGACGAGTCGCTCATATTTGTAAAAAAAGACGAGTTTTTTCATCCATTGTTGGCGCTTTTTCCACGCTTTTCTCCTCTGAACCGGGCGTTTTGGCGCGTATACCTGCTGTTACATTTTGTTGCCACACGGATCGGAAATGCGGGCCAACCAGCGCTAAGATTCAGTGGTGGGCGAAACGCCTTTCGATACCAACAGATCAGAAGCACCACCAAACGAGGTATGAGCATGAACGTCAAAGCCAAACTGATTCTCTCCGCCCTGGGCGTGTGCGCCCTGCCGCTGGCCCAGGCACAGGCCGGCGATTTCGAGGACTTCGGCCGCGTGACGCGCGTCCAGCCGCGCATCGAGCAGGTGCGTACGCCGCGCCAGGAATGCCGTACCGATTACGTGCAGGCCCAGGTGCCGCAACAGCGCAGCCAGGCGGGCACCGTCATCGGCGGCATCGCCGGCGCCCTGCTGGGCAGCCAGGTGGGTGGCGGCAACGGTCGCGTCGCGGCTGCCGCGGCCGGTGCGATCGCGGGCGGCATGGTCGGCGACAACGTCGACAACAACGGCCGCAACTACGGCCCGCAAGTGCAGGAACAGGCCGTGCAGCGCTGCCGCACCGTCGACTCCATCCAGGAGCGCACGAACGGCTACGACGTAACCTACGATTACCGCGGCCACACCTACACGACGGTCATGAACCGCGACCCGGGCAACCGTGTGCGCCTGCGCGTGTCGGTCGAACCGGATCAATACCAGTAACACATCTTCCGGCGCGGGGGACCGCCCCCTTCCCCGAGCCGTCGGCTTCCTCCGCAGCGTCTGCTGCCATCCGCAGCGCTTCTTGCGCTGCGGATTCCTTCCCGCCGATAATAGGATGCTTCTTTCGCTCATCCTATGCTCATCAAACGCAAATCCATCGAACAGGCCGAATCGTCGCGCCGTCCCGCCCGCAAGCCCAAGTTTGCGCCCGTCACCCTGTCCGAACAGGACGGTGTGCGCTACCTCCATTTCGGTACCGAATGGGTGCAAGGTGCCATGCGCATCCGCAAGCCGGACTGGCCTGAACTCGAGTACGCTCAGCAGATGATGGCCTGGATGCTGTTCATCGACGAGCCGCACGCCATCGTCCAGCTTGGCCTGGGCGCAGCGGCTTTGACCAAGTTCTCATATCGCCAGTTCCCGCAGGCGCAGGTAACCGCGGTGGAACTGAATCCCTCCGTGATCGCGATCTGTAATTCGATGTTCAAACTGCCGCCGGAAGACGAACGCCTGCGCGTACGCGAGATGGACGCGATGGACTTCGTGCTCGACGAGGCCAACCACGACACGATCGATGCCCTGCAGTGCGACCTGTACGACGCCACCGCGCGCGGCCCCGTGCTCGACACGCCCGAGTTCTACCGGGCCTGCGACGCCTGCCTGACGGACCGCGGCGTCATGACCGTCAACCTGTTCGGCGACCACCCCAGCTTCGCGAAGAACATCAAGGCCATGCGCTTCGCGTTCGCCCACGTGATCTGCCTGCCGGAGGTCCACGACGGCAACGTCGTCGCGCTGTGCTTCAAGAAGAAGCCGGATCTCGACAAGGACCGCCTCGCCGCACGCGCCGCGCAGATCGTGGCCGCGACGAAGCTGCCGGCCAAGTCCTGGGTCAAGGGCATCGCGGCGGCCGGCGCGAACTGACATGCAAAAACCAAAGGCCCTCGACCTGCAAGCCATCTTTTCGTGGCTGCTGGCCGACGGCATCGTCGAGAAATCGACCGTCAAGCCGCACTTCGCCCAGGCGCAAAGCCTCCTCAAGAATGCGGTCGGGTCGATGCACCCGCTGACGGCGGTCGCGCAGTGCAAGATCGTGTCGGCAAAGGCTCCCCATAAACTGCTCACGCTGGACGTGCTCAGCGAATGGTGCGCCGGCAAGGTCGGCCTGCCCTTCTTCCGCATCGATCCGCTCAAGATCGATTTCACCAAGGTCGCGGACGTGATGTCGGCCAGCTATGCGGCGCGTTTTAATATCCTGCCGGTGGAACTGGGACCGGGCACGCTGGTCGTGGCGACGGCCGATCCGTTCCGCACCGAATGGCAGGACGAGATCGCGCGCCTCTCGCGCCGCCGCATCGAGCTCGTGATCGCGAATCCGCTCGACATCGCGCAATACATCTCGCAATTCTTCAGCCTCGCGAAATCCATCCGTGACGCGAACAAGTCCAGCGGCCAGGACCTCGCGCTGCGCAACAACTTCGAGCAACTGGTCGAACTGGGCAAGACGAATAAACAGGTCGACGCGAACGACCAGCACATCGTCAACATCGTCGACTGGCTGTGGAGTTACGCGTTCGAGCAGCGCGCGTCCGACATCCACCTGGAGCCGAAGCGCGACGCCGGCGCGATCCGCTTCCGCATCGACGGCGTGCTGCACCAGGTGTACCAGGTGCCGGCCGTCGTGATGATCGCCATGACGGCCCGCATCAAGCTGCTGGGCCGCATGGACGTCATCGAGAAACGCCGCCCGCAGGACGGCCGCATCAAGACGCGCACGAACGACGGCCAGGAAGTCGAGCTGCGCCTGTCCACGATGCCGACGGCGTTCGGCGAAAAACTCGTGATGCGCATCTTCGACCCGGAAGTCGTCGTCAAGACGCTGCCGGAACTGGGCTTCCCGCCGGACGACGCGGCACGCTGGGATGCGCTGACGAAGCGCGCGCACGGCATCATCCTCGTCACGGGCCCGACCGGCTCCGGCAAGACGACGACGTTGTACACCACGCTGAAGGCGCTCGCCACGAGCGAAGTCAACGTGTGCACGGTCGAAGATCCGATCGAGATGGTCGAGGCGTCGTTCAACCAGATGCAGGTACAGCCGGGCATCGACCTGTCGTTCGCCGACGGCGTGCGCGCGCTGATGCGGCAGGACCCGGACATCATCATGGTCGGCGAGATCCGCGACCTGGAGACGGCCGAGATGGCGATCCAGGCCGCGCTGACGGGCCATCTCGTGCTGTCGACCTTGCACACGAACGACGCCCCGTCCGCCGTCATGCGCCTGCTGGAACTGGGCGTGCCCTACTACCTGCTGGAAGCAACGCTGATCGGCATCATGGCCCAGCGCCTGGTGCGCACGCTGTGCCCGCACTGCAAGGCCGCGGACGGCGAACTGTCGGACGACGTCTGGCAGGCCCTGGGCGGCACCTGGAACCTGCCGAAGCCGACGACCGTCTACCGGCCGATCGGCTGTCCGGAATGCCGCCACACGGGATTCCGCGGCCGCACGGGCCTGTACGAACTCGTCACGGTGACGGAAACCTTCTCGCAACTGCTGCAGGAAAAAACGGACCTGGCCGCGCTGCGCCAGCAAAGCGTGGCCGACGGCATGAAGCCGCTGCGCATCGCCGGTGCCTACAAGGTGGCCGAGGGCGTGACGACGGCTGAGGAAGTGCTGAAGTCCACCGTGGCGCACTGATTTACGTTAGCTCTGGCGTAAATCAAAACGGCCCGCTATAATGCGTGCCTTCTTCGGGTCGTTAGCTCAGTTGGTAGAGCAGCGGACTTTTAATCCGTTGGTCGCTGGTTCGAGCCCAGCACGGCCTACCACGAATTTGCAGTATCAAATCAAGGCGTTACGAGTGATCGTGACGCCTTTTTTTGTATCTGCGGCAGTCCGCTCTTCTACATACTGTGCCGTACTTGTGACGCGCAGCAGTCCGTCTACTACCGCCGCGTGCCGCGCCATGTGTGCCGGCGCCAAGTGCGCGTACCGCCGCACCATTGCGGCTGACTTCCAGCCGCCCATCTCCTGCACGTCGTACAACGGCGTGCCGTTTTGGATCCGCCAACTGGCCCAGGTGTGCCGTAGGTCATGCCAGCGGAAGTCCGTTATGCTGGCCCGCTTCAGCGCATTGCGCGAGGCCTTCGTGTTCACGTACCTGATCGGCTGCCCCTGCTGGCAACCAAAGGAAAAATGTAGAACCCGCTCGTCAGCTCGCCTTGAGATCAATCAAGCTGAGCAAAATCAGCATGCGTGGCGAAAGTTCGCTGCAATGTCGCTGCCCATCGGGACAACAGCTCAGTTCCTAATTACTTAAAATCAAGGTCTCCCGAAAAGCGGTTGGTTACCTTAGCCGATGGAAAATCTGATACCTGATAACCCATCGGAGGTAACACATGGGCGAAAGCCAAGCGATCGCGGCGGGAGCTGCGCTCTCGGCGTTCAGTCACGATGCGCAGCACGACCGCCTGATGCGTCTGGAATTCCCCTACAACGACGGTCCGGATCGCATTCTCCTGCCGAACCGGCTCAAGGCGCACGAGGAAGTCTCGCGGTGCTTCCGCTTCGAGGTCGAACTCCTGTCGGACGACGCGCAGATTCCGCTGAAGGCGATGATGGCCAGGATGGTCACGATCTCGCTCGTGCGCAAAGACGGCTCGCTGCGCTACTTCAACGGCTATGTCACTGAATTCCGTTTCCTTCGCACCGACGGCGGCTTCGCGTTCTACCACATGGTCCTCGAGCCATGGCTGGCATTCGCCAAGCTGCGCAAGGACAACCGGTCGTTCCACGGCAAGAGCGCCATCGAATTGACCGAGCTGACCTTTGCCCACTACCGCCAGGCCGACTGGAATCCGGTCATCGTCGCTGAGTACCCGCGCATGACCTGCGCGAACCAGTATGACGAAACCGACTACAACCACCTGCACCGCCGCTGGGAGGAACTCGGGCTGCACTACTGGTACGAGCACCGGGCGGATGGGCACACGCTCTGGCTCAGCGACAGGAGCACGCTCGCGCAACCCATCGATCCGACCGGGATCGACGATTCTGGCGAAATTCCGTTCCGCGACAAAGCGGGCTCGCTCGAAGAGGACGGCATCCGCGAATGGAGTCCCGTGCGTCGCCTCGGATCAGGCCAGACGACCCTGGCCAGCTTCGATTACAAGAGCCCGGTCGCGCAGCGCTCGACCGCCGAGTCCCTGAATAACCAGGGTGACGTCTTCCCCTACGAAATCTACGAAGACACCGGATCGTACGGTTTCCGCACCCATGACGAGGGCGAACAGCTCGCGCAGCAGCGCATGGGCGAGCGCGACGCGAACACGCAGAGCTTCGAAGCCCGCGGCAACGATCGTACCGCCCAGCCGGGCCGGTGCTTCAAGCTTGCCGACCACTTCAGCGCCGAGCTGCGCGTTCCCAAGCGCGGCGAGCCGGCCCAGCCCAGCATCCGTGATCGCGACTACCTGATCCTCTCCGTCGACCACGAAGCCAGCAACAATTACCAGGCCGGGCCGGGCGCGCCATCGAACTACGAGAACTCGTTTCACTGCGTGCGCAAGGATATCCAGTGGCGCCCGGGCCGTCACTACAACAGCCAGCCGTGCACCTATCACGGCATCCAGACCGCCATCGTGGTCGGGCCGGCCGGCGCCGAGATCCATACCGATGGCTATGGGCGGGTCAAGGTCCAGTTCCACTGGGACCGGCTCGGCAAATACGACGAGAACAGCTCGCCCTGGCTGCGCGTAATGTCGCCGGGCGCCGGTGTCGAGTTCGGGCTTATTCGCCTGCCGCGGGTCGGCGAGGAAGTGGGCGTGGTCTTCGTGAACGGGAATATCGACCATCCGCTGATCCTTGGTGTGCTGTACAACTACACGCACATGCCGCCGTGGCAGCTGCCGGAGCAACAGCCCCTGAGTGGTCTGCGCAGCCGCGAACTGCGGGCGGGCGAAGCGAGTGGGCGTGGCAACCATCTGGTGCTGGACGACACCCCAGGCAAGATCCAGGCGCAGTTGAAGAGCGATCATCAGTGCAGCCAGCTGTCGCTTGGACATATTACGCGCATCGAAGACACTAGCGGGCGCAAAGATGCACGTGGCGAAGGCTGGGAAATCGCGACCAATGCCTGGGGCGTGGCGCGTGCTAGCCAAGGCATGCTTATAACGACGGAAACACGGCCGAACGCCGCATCCCATATCAAGGATATGGGCGAAACGATTAAGCGGCTATCGACCGCCGCGGACTTACAGGAACAACTGGTCGGGTTAGCACAGCACTACGGCGCGCAGGAGAAGCAAGAACTTCAGCAAGAGGATACGGTTAAGGACCTTAAATCCCAGAGCCAAGGCATCCAGGGATGCGGCACAGGAAAGTTCAAAGAGTTGGCCGAACCACATCTGGTCGTCGCCAGTCCGGCAGGTATCGAGCTGAGCTCTGCACAGTCCACTCACATCGCCAGCAGCCGTCATACGGCCATTACCAGTGGCAAAAGTTTATCGATTGCTAGCACTGAAGGAGTGTTCGCAAGCATCGGCAAGACCTTCCGGCTGTTCGTGCACAAGGCTGGGATGAAGCTGATCGCCGCCGGCGGCAAGGTGTCCGTACAGGCGCAAGAGGACGACGTGGAGATCATCGCCAACAAGGTGCTTGCGCTCTTGAGCGAGTCGGACTGGGTGACGATCAGGGGCAAGAAAGGGGTGAGGCTGCAGGGCGCTAATCACATGCTCGAAATTAGCGATCAAACGCAGTTCTTCACTTCATCGCCTGTTCTTTTCCACGGCAATCTTGAGACCTTGCCTTCGAAAAGTGTCGCTGTTGAGCCTAACAAGAAAAGACAAGCTTTCTCGCTCGCTCCCAACGCCAATGCAGTTGTAGAAACCGATCGACACCTCGAAAGTTCGTTTGCATTTAATCAGATCAAGCAGGTAGCAAAAAACTTTACACACGCCGAATTCGTTATGTTTTTGGCGCCTATATTTGGCTACGACATCCCTGCAGAAACCTATATCAAGCTATACGAAGGACTGAAAAATGGTTCACTCAAACAACCGACCATTAAGGTAATGATGAGTTGCCATTATCCGGCTTCATTCGACAACGAAACACGTGAAATTCTGGTACATCGGGCGGCTGCTGATCGCGCTGCAGCGGGTAACGACGACTCATGGGAACTGCTGACCGCGCTACTACATGAATTTGGCCACTATATTGATTTAGTACTACGTAGCGATTTGGCTGAGAAAAATCCGGACGGCACTTCCGCAATTGCGCCAGATGCAGAAGGCGATGAGGGTGCGAAATTCGCCTATAACATTGCCTTTTTTGATTTTTGCAATAGCAGCTCCACACCATATGCAAGTTATCGCTCCCCCACTTTTAACGGCGAACTTAAAGTCGATTACCACGCGGTACAGCAAGCCATACAAAAATCCCAAAACGAAGATGCACAGCGTAACGAAGGCAAGAATGGCAATATCGAATTTTTTGGCGCAGGCATGGGTGAACATAATCAAGAACGACCAACTTCGTCGTTTGGCCATCAGTCGATCGAGCATGCCATATTTGAAGCCTCTATACATTTTCAAGGAAAAAATATAATCAAGCAGATTTACTTCGGAAACTGGTTGCGCGATTACTCACAATTACTCGATCCTTCTATCGTCCGAATGCCTGAAGCACCACGAAATTTTCCCGCAGCGTTTTCTCGCCAAGAGCTAACAGAGCTAGTAGACATTTTTGCCGAAGCCGAATTTGTCAAAAGTCCAGAGCAAAAAAATATTTTCAAAGTAACTCCTTCCATGTTAGGAGTGTACCGTCCTGTAGAACATATCGACAATCCAACCAACAACTCCACTAACGCGTCTGATCCGCATGCAATCGACAAAGATTTCCAGCCGATAGCTTCCATAGAATATACTTCGATAGATCCGCAAAAATCAATGAAGAGGTATATCGATTCTTCCGCCGCATACATGTCTAGCGAGATAAACAAGGCGCTAACCGCTGGCCCAGGGCCGGAGGGATACAGACACTTTGGCGCAGCACTTCATGTACTTGAAGATTACTTCGCGCACAGTAATTTTGTCGAACTTAGCTTAAGGAAAGTGGGACACGTTCATGTTCTCCCATGGACATCATCCGCACCTGGGAAGCATAGTCTTCCCGTCGTTACTGGGATGTTTGATTCTGATGACGTTATTGCCAGCACAGCAGGAACTATCGCAGATATATTATTCAAGATTGAATGGAAGTTCAAACCAACCGAACCTGGTGAGCGCACGAAAGCAGATCGAATCATACTTATCTTACTGCGTGCGCATAGTGATCCACGCGTACTGAAGGCTTATGAATATTTTCTAGGAGGAAGAGATTGGCTTGCAGAAAAACCGGCATTTAAATACATCGAAGCAATCCCTTTTTACACTGTTGGATTGATCTCCAATATTTATAACTTCGTCTACAGCACCTTGCTTCACCTTGTTGGAAATAGCGTTGACGATCAACAAATCGTCCGCGCAGGCGACCCTAATACAAACGGATCGACAAATCCAACACATTCTCAACTAGCAAAAGACCATGACAATCATCCATTCCACACCCTAGCAGCCGAATTGGCGAAAGAAGCGGTGAAAAAAGTTGGATCAGCCGTTGCTGCCCATTGGTGGAAAGGAGACGCAACAGCCGATCCAGCACTGATCGCTCGAGGTTTTCTGGTTCATCCATTCGATACGAATTGGCAAGACAAATTAGTAGCAGATTGGGCAAAAAGACATCCGCAGGAGGTGAAACGGGGAGAGTCTGCTACAGAGTGGGAGGCGCTCGAAAAAGCACATAAAAAGGAAATTCTCGACTCTATAAACAGCGCCAAAAAAGCAAATCAAGAATCTTGGGATTACATAAATAAAAATTTTACCGTGCTTTTCAACGAAAAGAATCAAATTAAAAAATGAATAAAATAATCCTTAGTGGATCAATACTTGTGCTATCTTTGTTCATCGCCATTTCCAAAGGCGCGGAACCTCCTGGCCAATCACCTCCCACGAAAGAAGGAGGACCTACGATGTTAGATCGGTGGAACGAAGTCCAACGTCAAGCTGCGCTAGCGACAGGTGCTATAAAAGTCCCTCCACCTGCCCGGCGTGTGAAAAGATACGCAAAACCGGAAATCATTATAAAGGAATCACGTATTTTTTTTGACGGGAAACTTCTAGAATTCGGTCGTCCGTTAACAACATGGAAAAATATACTTAAGAGAAAGCCACATTGTGACGAGACCGGGACCGAATGGTGTGTATGGGAAGATTTAGGACTCACGGCATCTACAAGCTGGGAAAATAAACTTAGCGTCAGCACTATTACTATTAATTTAAGCATTCCTGAGCGTTTACTTACGGAAACAAGAACGCCATATCCTGATGGAACGCCTGATAACACACCGAAGGCTGACTGGCTAGCACGCCACCCTTTCACCGGCTATCTAGAAATAGATGGATTCGGAATTGATAAAGAAACGAAATTCTGGGAGGTTCAATCGAACATCGACACTCGTCGGAATCTGAGCTGTGGATTAAGAAGCTGCGAGTTCCCTAGCGGGATATTTGGCCCCGGCAGCATGATCGACTTACACCTAAATGGAAAAAGCGAATCGGCAACAATTGAACAGATAAAGATTTATACCACATCTTATTAGTCTCACGCCTGAATTCAAGATCAATGCACTGGTATTGGTCAAAATCTTTTGATTTATATAATCAAGTAAAGATAGGGATTGCATCCGCAAGCCACTCGCGGTTAAATTTCGAGCTGCAGCGATAAACGAATAGAACTCACAAATGAAACATCAAGGACGTGGCGTCATTCGCCTCAACGACAAAACCGATCACGGTGGCCAGGTCATCAGCGCATCCTCGGGCACAACTGTGATGGGTGTGATCGCAGCACTTCAATCTGACATGACACAGTGCCCAAAGTGTAAAGGTAACTTTGCAATCAAACCTGATGGAGCAGGTGCGCGACATGAAGGCAAGTCCTATGCCTATGACGGAGACGTGACCGAATGCGGCGCAAAATTGATAGCGTCATTGTGATTTGACCGCTGAGCAGATGTCCGTGCTTGCAACGTCTGCGGCTGTCGCCCAAGAGTATGGGCCGCACAGGCGGTATTCACATGAGTTCGCCGCCCGAGCTCGATAGGCGTCGAGCCTGGCCGATTTGAGATAGCCCCTTGATTCGCCAGACACAGTCGATGCTGTATCCTTACGGATAGGAGTAAGACTGTGAGTATGACTAATAACAAGCAAACCATCGAAGTCGTGACGGTGTCCGAAGAGCGACGCCGCCGCTGGTCAGTGCAGGAAAAGGCTGCGCTGGTCAAGGAAACGTACGAGCCGGGCATGAGCGTATCGCTGGTGGCCCGCAAGCACGGTATCAGTGCCAGCCAGCTGTTCAACTGGCACAAGCTCGAGCGTGAAGGCGCCCTGGTCGCGGTGCATTCTGGAGAATCAGTCGTGCCGGCGAGCGAACTGGCCGCGGCCCGGGCCCAGATCGCGCAACTGCAGCGCATGCTGGGCAAGAAAACGATGGAAGCGGAGATCCTGCGCGAAGCAGTCGAGCTGGCCCGCGAAAAAAAGTGGATTGCGCGCTCGCCCTTATTGGACAAGGACGGGCAGTAAAGCCTGTCTGCGTCGCTCTTGGTGTAGCGCGCTCGCACGTGATTGACCTCCTTGCCCGACCTGCGGATTGGATCGACAGGCGTACCGTGGCCAGACTTGATCCGGTCGCCGACGCGATGCTTGTCGACGCTGTACGTGCCGAAATCACGGCACTGCCGACCTACGGCTACCGTCGCGCTGGCGCCTTGGTCAACCGTACGCGCAGCCTGATGGGCCTGCATCCCGTGAACCACAAGCGCATGTACCGCGTGATGAAAGCGCAGGGTTTGCTGCTGCCGAAATCGCCCAAGCGTAATGAGAGCGGCCGCGCTCACGATGGCAAAGTGATGGTCGAGGAATCGAACCAGCGCTGGTGCTCGGACGGCTTCGAGATCGCCTGCGACAACGGCAAAGTGGTGACTGGCGTTTTCATGAAGGACTGCTGCGACCGCGAGATCATCGCCTGGCGTGCCTGGATCGGCCGAGGTTTGCCGGGTGAGCCGGTGCGCGACATGATGATCGAGGCCGTCGAAGCGCGTTTCGGCAGTACGGACGAGCGGACGATTACCGTCGAATTTTTGAGTGACAATGGCGGTGCTTTCCGGGCCATCGAGACGCACGCCCTGGCCCGTGAACTGGGCATCAAGCCGGTGCATACGCCTGTGAACAGCCCGCAGTCGAACGGCATGGCAGAGAGCTTCGTGAACACGTTTAAACGCGATTACGTCGGCTGCATGGACCGTAGCAACGGCGCTGCCGTGCTGGCCCAATTGCCCGACGCATTCAGGCATTTCAACGAGGTGCATCCACATTCGGCGCTGGGCTACAAATCGCCGCGCATGTTTAGGAAAGAGCGACGGCGTCAGGCTCTGGAAACTGACGCTAACTAAGCATCAGGCTGTGTCCGGGAATGGCGGGGCAAGATCAGATTAGAGGAATGTCCTCAATTATTCACGTTGTACAGTGCCTGCTGTCCAGCCGTAAGGATGCATGCCTCACTATGTGACGTACTTGTGACGTCCCTCCTGATAAGTTACCATCCCTCCCCTTTGGCTGACTGGTTATCGCATCTGACAAGCGTTGCAAGTCTTTGATTAATAAAGGTTATCCGTGCCGACCCAGTGACTTTTAATCCGTTGGCCGCTGGTTCGAGCCCAGCACGGCCTACCACGAATTTGCAGTATCAAATCAAGGCGTTACGAGTGATCGTGACACCTTTTTTTGTATCTGCAGCAGTCCCCTCTACTACCTACTGTGCTGTGCTCCTGACGCGCAGCAGTCCTTCTCCCCACCGTATAACGCGCCATCTGCGCCGGCAAATATAGCCCCCGTCAGCTCACTTTGAGCTTATTCAAGCTCAGCATGATAAGCGCAGGCAACGGACTTCCGCTTCTCTGACGCTATTCATGACAAACGCAGAGTCCGACTCTTGCTTTTGGTCAAGGTGGCCCAAGACGTGTTGGTTACCTTATCCGATGGAATTTCTAATCCCTGATAACCATGCGGAGGCAGCACATGGGCGGAGGCCAAGCGATCTCGGCAAGAGCTGCGCTGTCGGCGTTCAGTTACGATGCGCAGCACGACCGCCTGATGCGTCTGGACTTTCCCCGAGACGATGGGCCGGAGGCGATCCTTCTGCCGAACCGATTGAGCGCGCACGAAGAAATCTCTCGTTGCTTCCGCTTCGAGGTCGAACTCCTGTCTGATGACGCACGGATTCCCTTGAAGGCGATGATGGGCAGGATGGTGACGATTTCCCTCGCGCGCGAAGATGGGTCACTGCGCTACTTCAACGGCTATGTCACTGAATTCCGTTTCATACACGCTGACGGCGGCTTCGCGTTCTACCACATGGTTCTCGAACCTTGGTTGGCCTTCGCAAAGCTCCGTAAGGACAACGTGTCCTTCCACGGCAAGAGCGTCATCGAATTGACCGAACTGACGTTCGCGCATTACCGCCAGGCCGACTGGAATCCGGTCATCGTCGGACAGTATCCGCGCATGACCTGCGCAAACCAGTATGACGAAACCGACTACAACCACCTGCACCGCCGCTGGGAGGAACTCGGGCTGCACTACTGGTACGAGCACCGGGCGGATGGGCATACGCTCTGGCTCAGCGACAGGAGCACGCTTGCGCAGCCCATCGATCCGACCGGGATCGACGATTCTGGCGAAATTCCGTTCCGCGACAAAGCGGGCTCGCTCGAAGAGGACGGCATCCGCGAATGGAGTCCCGTGCGTCGCCTCGGATCAGGCCAGACGACCCTGGCCAGCTTCGATTACAAGAACCCGGTCGCGCAGCGCTCGACCGCGGAGTCCCTGAACAACCAGGGTGACGTCTTCCCCTACGAAATCTACGAAGACACCGGATCATACGGTTTCCGCACCCGTGACGAGGGCGAACAGCTCGCGCAGCGGCGCATGAGCGAGCGCGACGCGAACACGCAGACCTTCAAAGCCCGCGGCAACGATCGTACCGCCCAGCCGGGCCGGTGCTTCAAGCTCGCCGACCACTTCAGCGCCGAGCTGCGCGTCCCCAAGCGTGGCGAACCGGCCCAGCCCAGCATCCGCGACCGCGACTACCTGATCCTCTCCGTCGACCACGAAGCCAGCAACAACTACCAAGCCGGACCGGGCGCACCATCGAACTACGAGAACACGTTTCACTGCGTGCGCAAGACTATCCAGTGGCGCCCGGGTCGTCACTACAACAGCCAGCCCTGCACCTATCACGGCATCCAGACCGCCATCGTGGTCGGGCCGGCTGGCGCCGAAATCCATTCCGACGGCTGTGGGCGGGTCAAGGTCCAGTTCCACTGGGACCGGCTCGGCAAATACGACGAGAACAGCTCGCCCTGGCTGCGCGTAATGTCGCCGGGCGCCGGTGTCGAGTTCGGGCATATTCGCCTGCCGCGGGTCGGCGAAGAAGTGGGCGTGGTCTTCGTCAACGGGAACATCGACCATCCGCTGATTCTCGGTGTGCTGTACAACTACACGCACATGCCGCCGTGGCAGCTGCCGGAGCAGCAGGCCCTGAGCGGTCTACGCAGCCGCGAACTGCAGTCGGGTGAAGGCAGCAGGCGCGGTAATCACTTGGTGCTGGACGATACCCCAGACAAGATCCAAGCGCAACTGAAGAGCGATCATCAGTGCAGCCAGCTATCGCTTGGGCACATCACCCGCATCGAAGATCATCATGGGCGCCGGGACGAACGAGGCGAAGGCTGGGAAATCGCTACCGATGCCTGGGGCGTCGCCCGGGCCGGAAAAGGCATGCTGATCACCACTGAGGCGCGCTCCAACGCGAGCTCCCACATTAAAGACATGGGCGAGTCCATTCAACGTCTCTCGTCCGCCCAACAAAGACAAAAAAACCATGCGGAAGTAGCAGAGAAAAACCGGGCACAGGAAAACGGCCAGCAATCACGTGTCGCTGCGTCGCTCAAGGCGCAAAACGACGCGGTTCGGGGTGATGGCGCCAACTACGCAAAACGCAGCTTCCCGGAACTCTCCCAGCCCCATTTAATAATGGCGAGCGCCGCTGGAATTGCTACTACCACGGCTCAGTCTACACACATCTCGAGCGAGGTGGACACCGCGATCACAACGGGAAAAAGCGTCGCGATTGCAGCCGGAGAAGGTTTCTTCGCGAGTGTCGTCACTACGCTCCGCCTGTTCGCTCAAAGAGCTGGCATAAAACTGGTCGCAACGGCAGGCGATATCGACGTGCAGACCCTTTCCAACAGTATCAATTTATTCGCGAAATTGAACATTACACAAGCAGGCAACCGAATTGTTATCAATGCCAAGGAAGACATCATTATCAATGGCGGTGGCAGCTACGTCAAATTCAGTAAGGCCGGGATTGAACACGGCACAGCAGGCACATTTGTGGCCCATGCCGCCTCCCATAGCTTCGTCGATCCAAAGAGCCTCGCGCTTGCCTCGAATGAGATGGAGAAAGGCCACTTCGATCAGACCCCGATCTTGCACGATCTCGATGGGCCGTTAGCAAATCGCAAGTTTGAGCTAACGCGCGAAGATGGAACGATCATCAGGGGCATCACCGATGCCGAGGGTCGTATGCCTACACAAAAAGGCATCGATATGGCAACTGCCAAATTAAGAATATTGGGCGAATAAAATGGGTGAAGAAACTCGTAACGTTAAAACGATGACACAAAGCGTGGGAGGCGCGATGGAAGGAGAATTCCATCTCACGCCAGTGGATAGCGACCAGCGGGAAACAATTTTCATAGCGCCGCCCAACAGGGTCATCCCTATTATATTCTTGCCTGGTGTCATGGGCAGCAATCTGCGCATGAGTAGGAGAAGAAAAGCAGACCTCAAAAGTAAAGACGATATCGCCTGGCGACCAGATAATCTTGGTGCCTCCACGTTGGTTAGCAATGTACGAAAAACCGCCTATTTAAGCCCGCGGGAACGTCAAATGAAGCTCGACCCTGCCGACACTGAAGTGGACTATTACCGGTATACCGAAGACCAGGGCAGGTTTGACCCAAGCGGGACGCTCAGTCAGCAGTCCGATATTCGACACAACAATGTACCTGAAACTTTGCAAGACGTTGGTTTGCTGAAAAGTGACCAAGCCTTCGTAGGATTGGATCTATCAAAAAAGAACCCAAATGCGGCGACAGCAGCACAAAAAGCCCGATGGCGCGGCTGGAGCGAAATTTCGTTCGGCGACTATAGCGGGGCACTATCTACCCTGGAGGACAAGCTGAATCGTATTATCAGCTCATGGTACGCTCAGTATAAAGATAAAACAGGTCGCAATCAGCTGGATATGTTCTGGATCTCAAATGAGAATCCTAACGGCCAACTTATCTCTGTGACAGGCGCCTCACCGAAACGATGGGGAGCACCTAATGCGGCCGTGCTTGACGAGAAAGAAGTTTTACGTGTGGCCAACTGTCTCTATCCAGTCCATGCAATGGGTTATAACTGGCTCCAAAGCAATGCTGTGTCCGCCAAGAAAACGGCTACCCGTATCAGAGATCTCATCAAGACATATCAAACGCATGGCCACAAGTGCGACAAAGTAATTCTGGTTACTCATTCAATGGGGGGAATTCTGGCACGCGCTCTAATCCATCCTGAAATGGGTGGCTTGAATGACTCCGTTCTAGGCATCTATCACAGCGTACAACCGGTGTACGGTTCTGCGGCAGCATACAAACGAGTCCGTAGCGGAGTAGACGGCCATTCTCCTGCTGCGGCCATCATCGGAAATACGGGCCAAGACGTCACTGCGGTATTTGCCAACGCGCCAGGTCCTCTTGAACTCTTACCAACGCCAGAGTATGGCCAAAACTGGTTGAAAGTCCAAGACCGCAACGGAAAAATCCTAGCACAATGGCCAGCAAACGCAGGCGCGTCGGCGGCACCCTCTACCGCAACCAAAGCGGTGACGATGAGTGGAGCACCAATAGCCGATATTTACACTCAGGCACCCGAAAACTGGTGGCGCTTGATTAATCCTCAGTGGACAAACCCGGCAGGGAAGACCTTCGACGATTCATCTGCAAAGGAATCAGTTAACGAAAGGATTGCCGATGCTCAAGCATTTCACGCCAAGATCAAAAAAACGTTTCACCCCCATACATACGCCAGTTACTCAGCCGATGTGAAAAATCCAACACATGGCAACGTAATTTATAAAATCGAGCCCTTATCCTATGAAGACATTAACGTCAACACGGCACTTGCAGCTGCAAAAGAGTCGCCATTGCTGTGGAAACTAGTAAGCGAGGACGGCAAAGGTGATTTGATTGTTGCATTAAGCGACCAACGTAAGTTTAAATTAAAACTCCTGCCTCCGCAGGACGCGGGAGATGGCACTGTCCCTTCCGAGTATTCAGCAGCGAAAGTGAAAGCGACTGTGCACTTCACCCAGAGCGGATATGACCACCAAGGGAGCTACAAGGCGGATTCAGTAAGTGTCTCCATGTTATATGCGATGATAAAAATTGCAAACACCGCCGAATGGTGGAAGGCCTAATACGTATGTTGCATACTGCATAGTAAAGTTCTGATTCGGCAATCCGAATAGAATCTTGGAATCGCTGCTCGAGTGATTTTATCATCGTCAAAAATGACTAGCCACACTTCAAGCCCGGAATTAAAAAAGCGGTTTATCTTAATGACCTGGACTGGCATTATTGCCGCTGCAGGCTTCTATCTCTTTCTTCATCATCAGCCCTATTCTTACAAGGACACTGGCGTGCCAACTCAAACCGAAATATCTCCACGATTGGAAAAATTGTTTGCAAAAACAAAAGCGGTCTGTTTCGGTCGGTATGTGCTCGACGTCCCTGAAGAAGCACAGCTTATTCTGGGCTATCAAGAAATTCCAGCAAAAATCATTACCCATGAAGATGCTGCTGGAAAAGAAAAGGAGCTGATAAACGCATTCCGCAAAGCGACTCTAATTAGGCGCCCCGAAGTGGAATTCACCTCTGTTGTGGAAGGACCGGTTCAGAACAGCATGTTGCTGCGGTATTTCGGAAGTCCTTATCTGAAGTCGGTTGGTAGCGAGGGGATTAGGAGTTTCGTCCGGGCAGGCAACCATGTTTTCGAGTTTGGCTGGGGATCTGGAGATGAAGAGAGCGCCGATCAAATCATAAAAAAATCGGCTGACATTGCACGCAACCTGCGCGCACGTGATAATTCGGAAGTACCGAAAGGTCCTGGCGTGTGCATCGACTCGGGGTTCATTGCAGAAACCACCGGAAACTTCCAGGAGATATTCTCGGCTGGAGTTCATTTCCCAAGCCATCCAGATATAAGTTTCTCCGTGATGTCAAATAAAAACGCCAGCACCGATGGTCCAAATGGCGTGGGCATCATCGCGCGCCACGAGGCTGCCATGCGGGATCAAGGCGTTGTTTTTCCGATAGATTCGGAGCTGGTACGTTTGCGCATCGGCAAGCATATCGTTAATGGCTGGAATGGCGAAGAAGTCTTGTTGCGGCACAATGGAAAAGATGGCGCAATGATCCACGAGTTCATGTGGGAAGCTATCGGAAAGACCGGTGATTTGCGGCATCCCGCAAGTGTCGATATCAATCTCGATACCGGTGTGGCTGCAAACACAAAGTACGCAACAAAAAGCTCACTAACCGATGACGAAGCTGTGGCCCTCTGGGACAAACTTCTTAGCAGTCTGCGCTTCCGGAATTGAGCTTGGGGTTTGGTCGAAATGGTGAAATCAATACGGGATGTGTACGAAACATGTCAATGAATATCATCGTCGTAGGCGATTCCACCGATCACGGCGGCAAGGTGATTAGCGGCTCTCCACTGCACGATGTAGACGGGAAGCCCATCGCGCGGCTTGGCGACCCGGTGGATTGCCCGCAGCAATATCCGGGCGGCAAACCACACGGGGTCAACAAGATCGTCACTGCCCACCCTACTCTATCGGTGGAAGGCATTGCGGTAGCCGTGGAAGGCTGTGTCACGGAATGCGGATGCAAGTTGATTGGCACGCACCGGGCCAGCGTGGGCTGAACGGACTCGATAACTGTTCCTCCAGTTCACCATGTGGCGCACTTGTAACGTAACTCTTGATAAATTACCGCCCCTCCTTTGGTATGGCTGGCTCCTTTTGGTGTGGCTGGTTATCGTATCTGGCAAACGTTGCAAGTCATTGATTCACCGCGTTGTCCGTACCAACTCAAAGATTTTAATCCGTTGGTCGCTGGTTCGAGCCCAGCACGGCCTACCAAGATTCAGCGAAAACGCCAGCTTTCACGAGCTGGCGTTTTTGTTTTGCCTTTCAGAACATCGTGTTGCCATTCAGCAACCAATTGGCATCCCCGGCTACCTATACTTGGTAGCGTCAATACGAAAACCGAACATCGCATCCGCCATTCGCCGGGAGCCATCATGCGTACCTTGTCGACCCTGCTTGCCGCCACGTTTGCCGCCGCCTTCGTCCTGGGCAGCTTCGCGATCACCGCCGCGACGCCGCCCGTACGCCCGGACCGGCGCGGACGCTAGCCGGACGGCGGCCGAGCCGCTATAATGCGGCCTCTTCGGGTCGTTAGCTCAGTTGGTAGAGCAGCGGACTTTTAATCCGTTGGTCGCTGGTTCGAGCCCAGCACGGCCTACCACGAATACTCAGAAAGCCCACGGCCTGGTCCGTGGGCTTTTTGTTTTCCAGGGTTTTTCAGATCCACTCCATGCCCAGCGCATTGGCAACATGACATTGTTGCCATAACATAGACAGCCGCCGTCGCAGAGGGGGATTTCGTGCCAACGTCCACCGCATTCGACCGCGCGAGGCGCGCGCTGCCCCGGATTGCCTTCGTCGCCGCCCTCCACGCGCTGGTCCTGTTCGTTTTCGTGACCGCCGATCGCATCGTGCTTCCGCGGACGCCGTACACCGTCATGTTGCTGTCCAACGTCGCGCCGCAGGTCGTCGAGCCGCCCCCATCTCCCCCGCTGCCGCCGCGGCGCAAGAACAAGCCCCGGCCACCGGCACGGGAAACCGCCGCGCCGCCGCCGCGCGACATCGAGGTCGTGCCGCGCACGGAAGTGGCGGCCACCATCGTCGCTATTCCCACGCCGGTGGAACTGGCCGGCGGCAAGCCTGACGGCCCCGGCGGTGGCGGCGGACACATCCCCGTCAAGGTGCGGGCCGTCGTCAATCCCGATAACTGCGAACGCCCGCGGCTGCCGCGGTTCGCCGAAGAGCGCCGGGTCGCCGGCGATGTCATCCTGGCGGTGCTGATCAACGTCGATGGCTGGGTGACGGATGCGCGCATCGCCCGCTCGAGCGGTGAACCCATCCTCGACCGGACCGCGCTGGCCACTGCGCGCAAATGCCATTTCGTGGCGGCCACGATCGACAAGGTCCCGGTCCCGTCGTGGGAACCCTTCCGGTTTTCGTGGGTAAACCGGTGACGTCCTATCCCTTGCGTTGCGGTAAAAGAATGTATACAGTGTATACATGACTACTAAAGAACGCATCTTGGCCATCGCCATCAGCGAACTCGAAGCAAAGGGACTGGACGGCTTGAGCCTGCGCGCCGTCGGCCAGAAAGCCGGCATCACGCCGATGGCCGTGTACCGCCACTTCGCGGACAAGGCCGCCCTGTTGCAGGCCGTGGGCGCGCATGCGCTCGAGATGTGGCAACGCCGTGTCCAGATGTTCGCCGGCCTGCCGCTGCTGGCCGGATTCGACGCCCTCGCGACGGCCTTCGTCGATTTCGCGCTGGACGAACCGGCGCTGTTCGACGCCGCCTTCGTGCTCAAGACACGCGCCGAACGCATCTACCCGGAAGACTTCGAAGCGGGACGCTCGCCGGTCATCGGCGGCTTCGCGCAGCGCCTCGCGGAGGGCCAGGCGGCGGGACTCGTGCGCGCCGGGCCGCCGCTGGAACTGGCGATGGGCGTGTGGGGCGTGCTGCAGGGACTCGTGGACCTGCACCGCTCCGGACGGTTCAACCTGTCGCGGACCGAATTCACGGCGCTGTGCCTGCGCTCGGCGGCGCGCATCTACCTGAAGGGAGGACAGGAATGACACGATGGCACATCCTTACCGCGCTGCTGTGCGGCGCCGTGCTGGCAATCAGCCGCGACACGGGACAGTTCGGCTGGCTGGCGCTCGCGGCGTTCGTGCCGCTGCTGGTGATGGCCCTGCGCGCGCCGCGCCCACGGGACGTCGCCCTCCTGCTGTTCGTGCCCGCATGGATGGCCGAGGCGGGTCCCATGTGGTTCTATGGCCGGCTCCTGCCGATGGTGTATGGCCTCGCGGTCGCCCAGGCGCTCGTGTTCATGCTCGCGGCCCTGTTCATGCGCGCCCTGTATCGGCGCTTTCCGGCCGGCGCGGCCCCGCTCGGATTCGCCGCGATGCTCGCCGCCATCGATTACCTGCACAGCCTCGTGTCGCCGAACGGCAGCTTCTTCGCCCTCGGCTACACGCTGGTCGACGTCGCGCCGCTGCTGCAGACGGCATCGCTGGCCGGCGTGGCCGGCCTCTCCTTCCTTGCGGCCGTCATTCCCGCCGGGCTCGCCGTCCTGTACGTGAAGCCGCGCGACCTGTCCGGGACCCTCGCATGGTCGGTGCCCGCGCTTGCGGCGCTGGCCTACGGCGTGTGGCAGCTGGCGCAGCCGGCCGGGCCGGCCGTGCGCATCGCGCTGCTGAGCGACGACCGTTACGCCGGCCGCGTGTTGAATCACCCCGAGGCGGCACCGGAAGTCGCGGCCGCGTTCGCGCGCCAGATC